>CACZPX010000080.1 GCA_902783095.1 uncultured Lachnospiraceae bacterium | reverse complement strand
TTATATTTCAGTGTCCTACTTGGGGGTAGCATATCAATTTGCGGCCGCCTTTTTATTCGGTTTTTCGAATTCATTTCAGTTATTCTGTGCCGGATCTCCGACTGATAGATCACGATCAGATATTATGCACAATTCCTTTGTTTCAAGCCCGGTCTTATTGCCGAAAATGAGGGGAAATGCAGGCCGCATTTCCTTTTTTTATATAAATGCGGCCTGATATGGCGATACAACGGTATGTGCCGTCTCTAAAAGTGGCCGTTCAGTCCGCCTGATAGACGACCGCACCGTTTACGATGGTGCAGCGCACACGCGCCGCGGTATCCAGCGCGGGCACGGCGCTCCAGAGCACCACGTCCGCGTCCTTGCCGGGTTTCAGAGATCCCAGGCGGTCCGCTAAACGCAGCGTCTTCGCGGCGTTGATCGTGATCATGCGCAGGGCGCGGTCGTGCGGCACGCCGCGGCGCACCGCCTCTCCGGCGGATATCAGCAGCACCTCCGGGGCAAACAGCGGGCCGTCCGTGATGAGGCAGACGTTTAAGCCGCGCTCGTCCAGTTCCTTCACAAAGCCCACGTCGCCGCCCGTCAGTTCGCCGGTGCCCTCCGGGATCTGGATCGGCCCGAAGCACACGCTTCCGCCGCCCTCCACCAGCTCGTCCGCGTAGAGGTTGCAAGCCCAGGCGTGCTCGATGGTATAGTCGCAGCCGAACTCCTTCGCGATGGATATGGTCGTGAGCATATCAAACTGTTCGCAGTGGACCTTCAACGGGATCTCCCGCTTTAAGACCGGGATCAGCGCCTCGCACTTGGCGTCATAGGGCGGCAGCTTGGCCGCATCCTCTCCCGCGGCTTCCTTCTTCTTCAGGTATTCCTGTGCCTTGCGCAGCGCCTCGTGCAGCAGGTCCGCCACACCCATGCGCGTCATCGGCGCTATACCGCGCTTGCCGTAGCCCTTTGGGTTGATGCCCAGCGCGCACTTCATCACGGCTGGGTGGAGGACCAGCATATCCTGCAGGTTCCTTCCCGCCGTCTTGGCCACAAAGCCGGTCCCGCCGATCACGTTGCCGCTACCGGGAATAAAGCAGCCGGCCGTGACGCCGTTCTTTTTCAGTTCCAAAAAGTCCTCGGCCGTGACGTTGACCGCGTGGATCGCGTCCATCTGCGGCGTAACGGGGTCCGTCATCTCGTTTAAGTCCCCGGGCGTATCCTCAAAAAAGCCGCCCGTGTGCAGATGCGCGTCGATCAGTCCGGGCGTAGCGACAAGCCCTTCGGCGTCGATCACTTCCGCGCCTTCCGCCGCGATGTCCCGGCCCACCTGCTTGATCTTTCCGTCACAAATCAGGATATCGCCCTCAAAAGGCACCGGATCCTCCATGGTATACAATAACGCGTTCTTGATCAGCAGCATGTCCCTTACGCCTCCCTTCTGAAGATCTCTCTGCCTGCAACGACCGTCCGCTCTATAAAAGCATCAAAACGTTCGGCCGGATTGCCGCTGCAGACGATCAGGTCCGCCTGCTTGCCGGGCTCGATGGAACCGACCAGCCCGTCCACGCGCAGCGCCTTTGCCGGATTGACCGTCATCATCTCCAGGATCTCCTCGCCGGTCGCGCCGCCGCGGTGCATCAGCGCAGCGGTCCACAGCAGCTGCTCGTAGGCGAGCGGATACGCCTGATCGCCCGCACTGAACAGAGACAGCTTCAAGCCCCTGCGGGCCAGTTCCGTCATGGCGGCGTAATCGATGTGCCGGAGCTTTCCGTCCATCACGCCGTAATCCGCGCCCAGGACCACGTGCCAGCCGTGTTCGATGATCGTCTCCGCGCGGCTTCCCAGCTCATACGCGCCGCAGATCACCAGATCAAGCCCGTACTTTTCGCCGAGCTCGCACACGCCTTCCACCTCGCTCTGCGTCACGGCGTTCACCACGAAGGGGATCTCGCGCCGCAGCACGCGGCAGATCACTTCCTTGCCCTCGTCGTAGTCTTTCTCGGCTTTCTCCAGATACTCCTTTGCCGCACGGAAGGCCTCGTCCAGCATGGCGTAGATGCCCATGCGGGTCATCGGCGCCTTCTGCTTGCCGCCGAACGCCGTCTTGACGAATCCCGTGTAGTTTCCTTTTAAGGCGATCCGGTCCGCCAGGACCACGTCCTTCGTGTTCTTTCCGTCCACGTGTACAAAGGCCATCTGCCCGGCCATCAGGGCGCCGGTCCCCGGTGTGAGTCCGTAGGACGTGACGCCACACTGCGCAAACCGCTGCTGTTTGATCTCCCGCAGGTCCAGGCCGTAGCGGATGTCCAGCTGCGGCTGGATGGGTGATGTGGTATCGTTAAAATCTCCGGTCCCGAAGCCGTCCAGTTCCAGAAGCGACGTGGCGCCGATGGCGCACTGGGCCAGCACAAAGCCCGGATACACGTTCTTGCCGGACGCGTCGATCACCTCCGCCCCTTCCGCCGCCAGATCCGGCCCGACGGCTTTGATCGTCTTTCCGTCACACAGCACGTCCCAGCCCGGACGGTACTCACCCTTCCCGAGCCAGACGTTTCCATTTTTGATCAGTAACATGTTTGATCCTCCTTCCATGCTGCAGAGCCGTAGCTGTTTCCGGGCATTCCGCATCCTTCCCACAGGCTTCTGCATCGCTGCAAAGCAGACGCCCCTGCCCAGCCGGAGACCGGCGGAGCGGGGGACAGCACAATCACTTGATATACTTCTCCATAAACAGCTGCATTTCCGCCATGGTCTGATACATCGCGTCGCCCTGGCCGCGGTTGTGTGAGCCCTCAGCCAGCACACGCAGCAGTGTCGGTCCGCCGGTGCTCACCTGCTGGAGTTTTGCGGCAAACTTTTTGCCGTGATACGGCGGCACGTTGTTGTCACGCTCGCCGGTCTGCACGTAGATGGGCGGATACGGGATCGGACGTACATTATGATACGGAGAGTACTTGCGCAGATAGGCGCACATCTTCTCCTCACGCGGGTTGCCGTACTCCAGGATGTAGCGCGGGCCGGCCGGGTCGTTGACAAAGCGCAGCATATCGGTGTGCGGCACGGAATCGATCACCACACCCCACAGGTCGGGCCGCAGCGTTGTCAGCGCGGACATGAGCAGTCCGCCGTTGGAGCAGCCGGAGATGCCGATCTTTCCGGCACTGGTCCATCCCTCTTTGATCAGGTATTCCGCAATGTCAATGAAATCATAGAAGGCGTTCATCTTCTTGTCGAACATCGCCGCCTCATGCCAGCGGGAGCCGTACTCGCTGCCGCCGCGCATGTTGCCGTTCACGTAGATGATGCCGTCCATGGCAGACTTCCAGGGCAGCGTGCCGGTCACCATGTTCTCGTATGAGGGGGGCATGGAAAGGTTGTAACCGCCGTAGCCGTACATGTGCACGGGATTGCTGCCATCCTTTTTTGCGTCTTTGCGGCGCACCACAAAGGCCGGGATCCGCTCGCCGTCGCGGGCCGTCACGAAGATCTCCTCCACCATCACCTCGTCCGGAACCACGTCCGTATAGGCGGAATAGAGTTTTTCTACATTGCCCGTCTCCTCCACGTAACCGTACAGCGCGGGAGGGGTGGTAAAGGACTCGAACTCGAACATGACCATGCCCTTCTCATCGGACTTTGTGAAGCTGGCCATAATCCCCCCCATGGAGCCATACTTGTCCGGAAGCTCGATATCCCTGATCTTCTTTCCCTCAAAGCTGTAGAGTTCCAGCCGCAGGCAGACATCCTGCGTGAATCCGACCAGCAGTCCGTCCTTTACTACAGATGCCGCCGAGATCATGCGGTCACTCTCGGGAATGATGGTCTTCCCGTCCGCTACGATCTTGCCCAGAGGCGCCCCGTCGTCGGTGTTGATATAGACCACGCCGTCCTTTTCACCGCAGTACTCGTTCTTGGCACGCAGATCGCCGGTGATGCTCTCCACTTTTCCGTCCGGCCAGGCCCGCAGCAGCTCCTGCGCGCCGAAATCGTACCAGGAATTGATCATGCAGGTGTTGTCCGTTCCCTTCTGGATCACAACGTAGGCGCGGCCCTTCGGGGCGTCATAGACTTTCACCGGCTCTTCGCCGAGCGCACCAAGACGCCAGACCGGGTTTTCCATATAGCCTTCCGAAGGATGCGGCAGCTGCTGGGCGTACCATAAGGCGCCGTCGTCCGTCCAGACGGAACTGTGTGCGTCGTCCACGCGCAGCAACACTTCCTTTTTGCTCAGCGAATACACCAGCGTGGAACTCATGTGCGCGCCGAACGGCATCGCGCGGATCGCCACGATATCCGCATCCACCGGGCTGGGATAAGCGCCGAACAGGTCGAAGCGGTCGTTCAATTCCGTACCGATCTCCTGCAGCAGGTTCCAGTTTTCGTCCAGGATCACCGGGCAGTACTTTCCGTTGATGTCCGTCCTTGTGGCGTAGATCTTT
>CACZPX010000079.1 GCA_902783095.1 uncultured Lachnospiraceae bacterium | reverse complement strand
GGTGTCACTCCCCTGACTTTAAGCCCATCAGCGTGCGGATCTCGCCGGCGGCGTAGAGCGAGCCGAAGGCGACCACGGGGCCGGTCACCTCGTTTTTGCAATAGTCCACGGCAGCGGCGGTGTCCTCGCAGGCCTCCGCGGGGATGCCGTGCGCGCGGGCCAGGGCGGCAAGCTCCGCCGCGGGCAGCGCACGCTTGTTATGCGGCGTGATGCAGATATAGCGCTGCGCAAACGGCGCAGTGATGTCCATCACGGAATGATAGTCCTTGTCCTTTAACATGCCCATCAGGAAGGTGACCTTTTTACCGGGCAGGTATTCGCGCAGGCACTGGGAGAGCGCCTCGGCGCACTGCGGATTGTGGCCGCCGTCCAGCAAAAACAGCGGATCGCGCCGCAGCACTTCAAAGCGCGCCGGCCACTTTACGGTGCGCAGCCCCTCGTCCACCGCGCCGGCGGGGATGGCGTAGCCCTTTGCACGCAGCAGGTCCACCACTTCCAGCACCACGGCCGCGTTCTGCAGCTGGTGCGCGCCCAGCAGGCGCAAAAAGTACTCCTGCTTTTTATACAGGAAGCGCTGACCGTCCAGACTGCTGCCGGTCGGCTCCAGCGTCCAGGTGGCGGGGATCGTAAGCGGCACGCCGCGTTCGCTGCAGATGTCCGTGATCACGCGGACCGCTTTCTGGCTGCCGTTGTAGCAGACGCAGGCGGAGCCGGGTTTGATGATCCCGCCCTTGGTATGCGCGATCTCCTCTATCGTATTGCCCAGGTACTCCGTGTGGTCCAGGCCGATGTTCGTGATCACGGCCACCTCCGGCGCGTCGATCACGTTGGTGGAATCAAACTCGCCGCCCATGCCGACCTCCAGCACCACGATATCGCAGCCCTGCTCGTAAAAATATTCCATGCCGATGGCCGTGACCATCTCAAAATGCGTGGGGTGCTCCGCCATGCGCTCCGCCGCGTCGCGTACCCGCTCCGTGATGGCGCAGAGCTGTTCCTCTGAGATCGGCGTGCCGTTGACCTGCATGCGCTCACGGAAATCCTGGATGTAGGGCGAGATGTAGAGCCCCGTGCAGTAGCCCGCCGCCTGCAGGATATTGGCCAGCATGGCGCAGGTGGAGCCTTTGCCGTTGCTGCCCGCCACATGGACGAACTTCAGTTTTTTGTGCGGATCGCCGAGCGCCGCAAGCAGCTCGTACGTGCGTGACAGGCCGAAATTCGTGTTGCTCCAGCCATAGTTGTTCAGGTAGGAAAGCGCCTCTTCGTAGTTCATATCATTTCCTTTCCCGGGCGATGACCGTCCGAACCCCTTTGATGATCTCCGGCAAGACCAGTCCGAAGACGATGCCCTTGGCGACGGCGATGCCGATGCGGGCCGCCAGCGCGCCGGTGATGAGCTGCGGGGTATAGTAGCCGAAGATCTTGCTGTCGATAAAGATAACGCCGGTATTGAGCGCCGTGATCATCAGTTCACAGACCGTGACGACGATCAGCAGCCCCTTCCGGGTATAATCGTAATGCTTCACGCGTCCGTACAGGCCCGCGACGAGCCCGCACAGGACGTAGGGGAGCATCCATAGAACGGTGGTGTAGGAAAAACCGTAGCGCAGGACCTGGTAGATAAAGGTCCCCACAAAGCCCACGGCCGCGCCGTGCAGCGGACCGAACAGAAGGCCTGCCAGCAGTACGGGCAGACTTTCAAAGGTGACTTTGACCGCAAGGAGATCGATGGCGAGATAGCCGAGAACGGCACACATTGCCGCGAGCATAGCGTCGACCGCTAACTTTTTTGCATTCATGGATCCTTCCTCCATTCAACTCATGCCAAGAAAGGAATGGATCCTTAGTTGGCAGCGGATGCGGAACAGCACCGCAGCGCTCTCGCTTTCGTCCGCCGGCAACATCCCGTCCGACGGCACTTAACGCGCTGTTCCTACTCTGACCAAAACGTTACGCGTGACCTTCACGCGACGCGCTCATTGTAGCACGCGCCATCCTGCAGTGCAATATGATTAAATAACTTGACGATGGGGGATTTTTCCTCCCTTTATCAGGCCGGACATGCTATAATATACTATCACGGATTGACCGCATTTTCTGCTGCAGGGTGCGCGGCAGCGAAAAGAGAGGAGAAAGATCGTGCCGAAAAAGACCGTACGGGAGATGAACCGCTGGGAAAAACTGCATTATTCCCTGAATGCGCGGGTCTTCCATGCGACCGTTATGGGGGCTGCCGTCCTGGGCCTGGTGGCGCTTCTCATCGGCCTGGGGCTCTATACCTATTCGCTCATCAGCCGCTACGTGGGGGAGACCGACACCCTGTCCCGCAGCGCGTCTTCCATCATCCGGAAGGTCGTGGACACGGAGTCCATGACGGGCGAGGTGCTCTCCATCTACCGCGGGCTCACCGAAGAGGAACGGCAGACGACCGGGACCGAAGCCTACCGTGCGCGCTTTGCCGCGGTGACGGCGCGGGAGGATTACCGGGTGCTGCAGACCGTCCTGCAGGAGTTTTACGAGGCCGGCGACGTGGACGATATCTATCTGGCCTGGTACGACCGGGAGACCGGCGCGCTCATCTACGTGTGCGACCCGGACGAGGACCCCGAGACCCGCTTTGCCGCGGGTGAGTGGGAGCCGGTAGAGGCGGAGGAGATCGAGACCTTCCTCACCTGGGACGGGGAGGGGAAGCTCTATGACATCAGCAACACGGACCGCTACGGCTGGATGTGCACCGGCGGCGTGCCCGTAAAAAACGCGGCGGGCGAGACCGTGTGCTTTGTCCTGGCGGACGTGACGCTGGGCAGCGTGGGCGCCGGCATCCGCTCTTTTTTGTGGCAGTATTCGCTGGCGATGGCCGTGACCGTGGTGCTCGTCGGCTGGCTGATGAGCCGCCGCATGAAAAAGATGCTCGTTACGCCCATCAATCAGATCGCCCGGGC
>CACZPX010000078.1 GCA_902783095.1 uncultured Lachnospiraceae bacterium | reverse complement strand
GATCTCTCCGGCGGCGAGCGCGGCCGTCTTTCGCTGGCGAAGCTTCTGATCTCTCCCTGCAACCTGCTGATACTGGACGAGCCCACCAACCACCTGGACATCGTCTCCAAGGAAGTACTGGAATCCGCGCTGAAAGAATACGGGGGAACCATCCTGTTCGTCTCCCACGACCGCTATTTCATCAACGTGATCGCCGGGCGCATTCTGGACCTGCACGACGGCCGGTTTGACGACTATCCCGGCAACTACGACTACTATCTGGAAAAGAAGGCCGCAGCTTCCGCAGCTGCAGCCCTCTCTCCCTCCTCGAAAACGGAGACCCGCTCCGCGCTGGACTGGAAGGCCGAGAAGGAGCGCGCCGCCAAAGAGCGCAAACGGGAGAACGAAAAGAAGGCCATTGAAGAGCGCATCTCCGCTCTGGAGGAACGGTCCGCCGCCATCGACGGGGAGCTCGCCCGCGAAGAGATCTACACAAATATGACAAAATGCCTGCCGCTCCAGCAGGAACAGCAGGCCATTTCAGAAGAGATCGAGCGGTTATTTGCCCGCTGGGAGGTCCTTGAGACGCAGTGAGTACGCCTCCGCGTTCTGTAAAAAGGCATAGGACGCCTCCGGATTGGACGCGTAATACAGGTGGGCAAAGCCCGCCACCAGCGAATCCGTGGCGATCCCGAACGGGAAGTGCCGGCTCTCGCCCTCCGTGGAGGCCAGAAACGCGCCTTCCTTTGCATCGCTTTCAAAACTGTGGTAACCGTGCCCGCGCAGCACGGTTCCTTTTTTGCCCAGGATCGTGTCTGTCTGCGCGATCAGTTCCATATGCCCCAGCGCCTCCGACTCGTCCGCCGGGAAGGTCCTGGCGTCGATAAAGCCGATCATCTGATGCGGCAGCTTGCGGTAGTCCAGCATCTCGCGGCAGAGGTACATAAAGCCGCCGCCGTAGGCCATGCAGGGCATGCCGCTCTGCAGCGCGCGCAGGATCTCCTCCTTCATGGAGACGTTGGCGGAGAGCTGCTCCGCATACACCTCGGGATAGCCGCCCACCAGGATCAGCGCCGAGATGTCCTCTGGCAGGTGCTGATCCGCCATCGGCGAAAACAGCACGGTCTCCGCGCCCATGGCGCGCAGCAGATCCAGGTTGTCCTCGTAATACAGACGAAACGCGTTGTCCCTGGCCACGCCGATCCGCACCGGGTGGGACAGTCTGGGGTAGTCCGGCGTCTCGTAGTCAAAGTCCACCGCGCTCTCCGCTATGCGCTCCAGCTCGTCAAAGTCGATGCAGTTGGCAAAGATGGACGAGAGCTCCTGCAGGCGCACGCGCGTGTTCGCCACCTCTTCCGGGTCCGTTAAAATATACATGGACGGCGCCAGGTAGTCCGACACGTTGGGGATGAAACCCAGCAGCGTGATGCCCAGTTCCTTTTTGATCACGTCCTTCCAGCGGCGGTATACCGTCTTGGTCGCCTTGTTGAAGATGATCCCTCGGACGTTGTTATTGGGCTTGTAATCGATCAGGCCCTTTAGCATGGACAGGTTGGTCACCGAAAAATCGCTGGCGTTGACGATCAGGATCACCGGCGTATCCGTCACGCGGGACAGGTCGTAGGAAGAGGCGACGGAACTGCTGCCCACGCCGTCGTAAAAGCGGAACATGCCCTCCATCACCGCAAAATCGGCCTCCTCGCAGTTGCTCGCGAGCTGATACTTGGTCTGGTTTTCCGTCATGAAATAGGTGTCCAGGATGCGCGAGCGGATGTCCAGCAGGCGCGCGTTGATGCGCGGCGCCAGATAGTCCGTGCCGCAGGAAAAATAGGACACCTTGTGGCCGCGCTGCAGCAGCGTGAGCGTGATGCCCGCCGTGAGCATGGTCTTGCGGTTGTCGCTGTACGCGGTAGTAAACAGCAGCCTGGGTAAATGCATGGTCATCTCCTGTCAGAAGAGGATCTTCTTCTGTTCCTCGCCCTCGTAGTGGAAGGAACGGTAGGCGGACCAGCCGCCGTCCACCAGGAAGGTCTGTCCGGTCACATAGGCGCTCGCGTCGCTGGCCAGGAAGAAGATCATGCCCAGATAGTCCTCACTGTAGGAGACGCGGCCCATGGGGATGCCGGCAGCCGCCTGCACCATATAGTCCTTGGGTCGGCGGTCCATCATGGGCGTCCAGATCCAGACCGGCGCGATGCCGTTCACCGTCACGCCGTGTGTGGCGAGGTCCACCGCCAGGTGCCTGGTGGAAGCCATCATGGCCGCCTTGCTGGCGGAATACGGAAGGTCGTCCACACAGTTGACGGAGAAGGCGTCGATACTGCTGATGTTGATGATGCGTCCCCAGCCGTTCTTCGCCATCAGCCGGCCGCAGGCGGCGTCGACGAACACAGAGCCCATGAAATTGACCTCCATGGTGTCGCGGAAGTCCTTCTCGTCAAAGTCAAGGCTGGGGCCCAGCGGCGCGATCGCGGAGGTGAACACGCAGACGTCGATCCGCCCAAAGTCGGCCGCGATCCGGTCGATCACGGACTCCACCTCCTGTTTGTTCTCCACGTGCATGATATAGTAACGCTGCTCGATGTCATGATCAGCGAGCATGATCCTGGTCGCTTCCAGGCTGCTTTCGGAACGGGTGGCGACCGCCAGCCGCACGCCGTTGTCCGCAAAGGCCTTCGCGATAACGTTTCCCATGCCGCCGGCTCCGACGACGAGCACCACCTTTCCCGTCACGTTAAAGAGTTCCGGGATCTTTGTACTGGGTATCACAGGTTCCATGGCACTGATCTCCTGTCATTTTGTTTTGAGCATAATTTACCACACCTGCCGTTTTTAGGCAAGTTTCCCCCTCTTCCACGCTTTACAAAACCTTCTGCGCCATTATAATTGTGGTATCAACCCAAGCGGAGGCACTATGAGCGAATACGCCTATTCCATCAGCGAGATCCGGCCAAGCGATACGCGCGGCCGCAGGAAAATGGACGCCCTTCTGGAAAAAGAAGGCATCATGCGAGACGGCAACCTGGACTACAGCATCGGCATGTTTGACGACGACTACAACCTGGTCGCGACCGGATCCTGCTTTAAAAACACCCTGCGCTGCATGGCGGTCAGTTCCGACCACCAGGGCGAAGGGCTCTTAAACCAGGTCGTCACCGCCCTGATGGACCATCAGCAGTCCGTGGGCAACTACGACCTTTTCCTGTACACCAAGTGTGACTCCGCCAAGTTCTTCCACGACCTGGGCTTTTACGAGATCGCCCGCGTGGACGGCCGCGTGGTGTTCATGGAAAACCGCCGCAACGGCTTTTCCCACTATCTGGAAGACCTCGCTCTCACCAAAAAGGTGGCCGGAAAGGCCGCATCCATCGTGATGAACGCCAACCCCTTTACGCTGGGCCATCAGCTGCTGGTGGAAAAGGCCAGCCGGGAAAACGACGTGCTGCACCTGTTCGTCGTCTCCGAGGACGTCTCGCTGGTCCCGTTCGACGTGCGATACCGCCTGGTCAAGGAGGGCACGGCGCATTTAAACAACGTCATCTACCACGAATCCGGCAGCTATATCATCTCCAATGCCACCTTCCCGTCCTACTTTTTAAAGGACTCGGACCTGGTCATCACCTCGCACGCCACGCTGGACGCGCACGTCTTTGCGCACATTGCGGAAGCGCTGGCCGTCAACCGCCGCTATTTCGGCGACGAGCCTTTCAGCCACGTGACGGCCATCTACAACCAGGTGATGGAGCGCGAGCTGCCGCTTGCCGGCATCGACTGCGTCATCGTGCCGCGCTTTAAGGTGGACGACGCCGTGATCAGCGCTTCCATGGTGCGGCAAGCCATCCGTGAGGACCGCCTGGAGGAGCTGCGCGGGCATCTGCCGGACTGCACCTACAATTACTTCGCCTCCGCGGAAGCGGCGCCGGTCATCGCGGCCATCCGCGGCGCTTCCAACGTGATCCACTACTGATCCCGGGGCGCCTCGCAAAGTCTCTCACCGGCTCAGCGTGTAAAGTCAAAGGCATTTTCAATATGGGTGATCCGGCCGGTACGGTCGATCCCGATCACGTCAAAACGGCAGGCGGCATCGTCTGCCGCTTTGATCTTATTCAGGTAAAACAGGGCAATATAGGAGATCTGACGGCGCTTTCTTACGGTCACCGCTTCCAGCGGCTCCAGTTCCAGGTCGCTGTTGCGGTATTTGACCTCCGCCATCACCAGCGTGCCGTCCGGCGCCAGCGCGATGATGTCGATCTCCCCAAAGCGGTTGCGGAAATTGCGTTCCATAATCCGGTAGCCTTTCTGGTACAGGTAGGAAGCGGCCAGGTCCTCGTAGCAGTATCCGACTTTTCTGGTATTCTTTCTCATGACGATTTCTCTCTGCAGTGACGGGATCCTTCGGGCGAAAGCCCGCAGGATGACAATTGGAAATGACCGTCCTTCGGGCGAATGCCCGCAGGATGACGGAACCAAAGAAGTCCCCGACCGGGGACTCAGATAAAGTTTTTGATGAAGGTCCTGCGGTGGATGGCGCAGGGGCCCAGCGTACGGATGGCCGCGATGTGGTCGGCGGTGCCGTACCCTTTGTGCTTGGCAAAGCCGTAGCCGGGATACTGTCTGTCGTATTCCAGCATGATGTGGTCCCTGGTGACCTTGGCCAGGATGCTGGCCGCAGCGATCGAAACGCTCTTTGCGTCCCCGTGGACGATGGGAAGCTGCGGAACGTCCACGCCGGGGATGGTGACCGCGTCGTTTAAGAGCATGCCGGGCACGCAGTCCAGCTGGCTTATGGCGGTGCGCATGGCCATATAGGTCGCCTGCAGGATATTGATCTCGTCGATCACGGTCTGGTCCACGATCCCCACGCCCCAGGCTATGGCTTTCTCCCGGATGATAAGGTAGAGCTCTTCCCGCCGCTTTTCCGAAACCTTTTTGGAATCGTTCAGATACCAGATGTCCAGATCCCGCGGCAGGATGCAGGCGGCGGCCACCACAGGGCCCGCCAGGGGTCCGCGTCCGGCCTCGTCGATCCCGCAGATCATGTCCACGTCCGCCAGACGGCGTTCGTATTCCCGCATCGCCTCCAGACGCGCGTGTTCCGCCTGCTCGTCAAGCTTCCTGGCCATCGTGCTCCTCCGGTTCCTCCAGGCTGATCCGGCCGATCCGGCCGCCGCGCAGATCGTCCAGAAACATCGCAGCCGCGCGGTCCAGATCCGGCTCCGCGCCTTTTTTGATGAGTTTGCGGTTCTCGGCGATCGCCGCGAGCAGCTGCGCTGCCGGCAGGCTCTCGTCCACCGCGTATTTCTTTTCCAGAAGTCCCGGATATCTGCCGGATAAGAAGGCCAGGCCGTAGCAGGCCAGCTCACGGCCGTCCAGGATGTTGTCGTTGACGGTGCCCACGAGCGCCAGCCGCATGCCGGCCTGCTCGTCGTCGATCTTGGGCCATAGAATACCGGGCGTATCCAGCAGGTCCACGCCCTTTTTCAGCTGGATCCACTGATTGCCCTTGGTCACGCCGGGGCGGTCCCCCGTCTTGGCCGCGGACCGTTTCACCAGGGAATTGATAAAGGTGGACTTGCCGACGTTCGGGATGCCGGCCACCATCACCTTGACCGAACGGTTTAAGATGCCCTTTTTGCGGTCCCGCTCCGTCTTTTCCGCCACGGCTTTCGCTATGGCCGCGTCGATCGTCCTGGTACCGCTGTTCTTTCGCGAATCGAGCGTGAGCACGCCCAGTCCCTCCGCTTCAAAGCGCTGCACAAAGCGCTCGGTCACGGCGGGATCCGCCAGATCCGCCTTGTTGAGGATCAGCAGTCTGGCCTTGTTTTTGGCCAGCTCGTTCAGATCCGGATTGCGGCCGGACAGAGGGAGCCTGGCGTCCGTCAGTTCGATCACCAGATCGATCAGGCGGATCTGCTCCTGCATGGCCCTGCGGGCTCTGGTCATATGTCCGGGATACCACTGTACGTTCATCGTTTCCTCACTTTGTGATCCTGCCGATGTCCTTGAACGGCGCGATACGGAACCAGACGCGCCCGCGGATCTCGCTGCGCGCGACGTTGCCCACGGTGTAAAAGCGGCTGTCCTCGCTGCTTTCCCCGTTGTCCCCCAGCAGGAAGTACTCATTTTCGCCTACCATGACCGGGGCGTCCGCCACGCCGGCCACCAGAAAAGAACCCATATAGTCGGGAAGGGGCAGTTCCTCTCCGTCTATCAGCACGGTCCCGTTTACGATCTGCACGGTCTCGCCGGGCAGCCCGACCACGCGCTTTACGGCAAGCGTATCGTCACGCATATAGCCCACCGCGTCGAAGCGGTCGACGGTTCCCAGCCGGTACGAAACCCGGTCCAGCAGCACCACGTCCCCTTCGTTCATGCTCGGTTCCATGGAGTGGCCGGAGATCTCCACGCGCACGCCGAAGCACCAGATCAGCAGCAGGGCGAAACTGATCACCACGCAGATCTCGACGATCCAGCGGACGGCCTCGGAAAAGAGGTCCCGCGGACCGCGCGCATCGGTTATGTAAGACTGTGCCATGGACGGCTGCTCCTTCCGTTAAAGAAAAGGGACAACCTTGCGTTGTCCCCTTCGAAGTGAAGATTATCGAACCAGTTCCTTGACCTTGGCGGATTTGCCGACGCGGTCACGCAGGTAGTTCAGTCTGGCTCTTCTCACCTTACCTCTGCGCACGACTTCGATCTTGTCGATGTTGGGGGTGTGCAGCGGCCAGGTTCTCTCGACGCCTACGCCATTGGAGTTCTTGCGGACGGTGAAGGTCTCTCTTGCGCCGCCGTTCTGTCTCTTGATGACAGTGCCTTCAAATACCTGGATTCTCTCGCGGTTGCCTTCCTTGATCTTGGCGTGAACACGGACGGTATCGCCGATGTTGAAATCGGTGACGTTCTCCTTTAACTGGGCCGCTTCGATCTTCTTGATGATTTCGTTCATTCTTTCCTCCTTATTTAAGATGTCCGTTAACGCTGGCAATCGCCTACATACGACAGAGGGCCATCTTTTCACGCTTGCCTAAGATAACACAAGCCTTATGCTTTTGCAAGCGGTTTTTATCGGTTTTTCAACAGGTCCGGGCGTTTTTTCAAGGTCCGCTCCAAAGATCGTTCCCTGCGCCAGGCCTTTACCTTCTCATGGTCTCCGGAAAGCAGGATGTCCGGCACCTTGCGGCCTTCGTATTCCGGCGGTCTGGTATACTGCGGATATTCCAGAAGCCCGTCGGAAAAGCTCTCTTCCACGCCGGACTCCTCATTCTTTAAAACGCCGGGCGCCATCCGCGCGATCGCGTCGATCATCACCAGCGCCGGCAGTTCCCCGCCGGTCAGGACGTAGTCGCCGATGGACACCTCGTCCGTCACGATCTTTTCTATGATGCGCTCGTCCACGCCCTCGTAATGCCCGCAGAGGATGATCAGATCCTCTTCCGCCGCCAGTTCCCTTGCCATGGCCTGGTCAAAAACGCGGCCCTGCGGCGAGGTGTAGATCACCCGCGTCCCGGGGGCTGCCGTCTCCATGGCCTTCCGGCAAGCCCTGTCGATGGGCCCGGGCTGCATCACCATGCCCGCGCCGCCGCCGTAGGGATAGTCGTCCACACGGCCGTTTCCGCGGTCCGAGAAGTCACGGATGTTGACGGTCTCCACCGCAATATGGCCGGCCTTTACGGCCCGCCCGATGATGCTGGTGTTCACCACCTCTTCGATCATCTCCGGAAAGAGCGTCAGCACGTGAAAGGTCATAGATCCTCCAGTCCGTCCAGCACCACCACGTCGATCCGTCCGGCTTCCACGTCCACCTTTTTGACGCACTGCGGGATCCCCGGCAGCAGCAGGTCCTTTTTGCCGGTGCGCTTCACCACGTAAACGTCGTTCGCCCCGGTCGGAAAGATCTCCTTTAGGGTGCCGATCTGCGTCCCGTTTTCGTCAAAGACGGGCAGTCCCAGCGCGTCCGCGATGTAGAATTCCCCTTCTTCAAGCGGGATCGCGTTCTCCCGGCTGACCATCAGGTCCTTCCCCTTGATGGCCTCCGCGGCTTCGATACTGTCGATGCCCGCAAGCTTTAAGATCACGAGATTTTTGCTGTATCTGGCCTGCTCCACGGCATAGGAACAAAGGCCGTCCCCACCTTCGATCAGGACCTCCGGCAGAACGTCGAACCGCCGGATGTCCTCTGTGGTAGGGAAGACCTTTATCTCGCCCTTCAGGCCATGTGTGTTGGTCACAACACCTACACGAAACGTATCGTTCATCAGCCTGTTTTACGCGGCCCTTCAGTTGATGTCCAAAGTGACGCGCTTGTTTTCTTTTGAGGCGGCGACCTTCAAAACGGTGCGGATCGCTTTCGCGATGCGGCCCTGCTTGCCGATCACCTTGCCCATGTCCGAAGGATCCACGGTAAGATCCAGACGGGTCTCACCGTTCTCCTCTGTTTCAATGACCACGACTTCGTCGGGATTGTTCACCAGCGCTTTCGCGATCACCTCGACCAGTTCCTTCATAAAGACCTCCGGTTTATTCAACGCCAGCGATCTTTAAAAGCTTAGCAACGGTCTCGGAGGGCTTTGCGCCATTCTCAAGCCACTTCTTTGCCTTTTCGGTATCGATCTTGATCACGCTGGGCTCCTGGTTGGGATCGTAGTAACCGATCTCCTCGATGAATCTGCCGTCTCTGGGAGAGCGGGCGTCCGCGACCAGAACTCTGTAGAAAGGAGCTTTCTTCTTGCCCATCCTTCTCAGACGAATCCTTACTGCCATCTTATGTTCCTCCTAAAATGATTTTCTATTTAGAAAGGCAATTTGCCGAGTCCGCCGAAGCGGCCCTTCTTGCCCATCATTCCCGTCATCTGCTTCATCATCTTCTTGGACTGTTCAAACTGCTTCATCAGCTTGTTGACCTCGGAGATGTCTACGCCGGCGCCCCGTGCGATGCGCTGTTTGCGCGAGGGGTTGATGACCGACGGCTTTTCGCGCTCCTCCATGGTCATGGAGAGGATGATGGATTCGATCCGTCTGATCGACCTCTCATCCGGCATATCCGCGGCCTTGATCTTGGACGACATGCCCGGGATCATGCCCAGCAGGCTCGATAAGCCGCCCATCTTGCGGATCTGCTTGAACTGGTCCAGAAAGTCGTTGAAGTTGAACTCCGCCTTGCGGATCTTCGCCTCCAGCTCCTTGGCGTCGCGTTCGTCGATCTCCGCCTGTGCCTTCTCGATCAGGGTCAGCACGTCGCCCATACCCAGAATGCGGGAGGCCATGCGGTCCGGATAGAACGGTTCCAGATCGGAGAGCTTTTCGCCCATGCCGGCGTAAAAGATCGGCTTG
>CACZPX010000077.1 GCA_902783095.1 uncultured Lachnospiraceae bacterium | reverse complement strand
TATACGTCGGAGTAATCCCCCTGCCGTATCTCAAAGCGCACGTCGGGATAGGCCGCGCGGAAGCGTTCCATGGCCGGCGGCAGGATACGCCGGCCGATGCTGGAAAAACCGCCTATCAGGATCCGCTGCTTCAACAGGCCTTCCATCTCCTCTTTCTTCCGTGCAAGCGCCGCTTCAGCCGCCGCGATCTGCTGGATATAGGGATAATACTGCGCGCCGTCCCGTGTGAGCGTCACGCCGCTGCGGCTGCGCTGCAGCAGGGTCACGCCCAGATCGCGCTCCAGCGCCTGTACCGACTGGCTCACGGCGCTCTGCGTATAGTGCAGCTGTTCCGCCGTCCTTGTAAAACTTCCGGTCTCTGCGATCCTGCAGAAGACCTGATAGCGGGAAACCGGTTCCATATCCTCTCTCCGTCCTTTTTATAAGATTTTCTTATGTTACTATAATATTTATTCGTTTTACTGATGTCAAGCGGCATGCTATGCTCTGCGCAGAAGATCCGGGCAGGCAGGACCCGGACTGCAGGAGGCGGCAACATGAACATTTTTATTTTGATCCTGGCGGGATTTGCGGCGATCGGTCTGATCGACCTGATGATCGGCGGAAAAATGGGCCTGGCGGAGGACTTTGAAAAAGGTCTTGCCAACATGGGCGGCCTGGCTCTGTCCATCGTGGGCTTCTACGCCGTCTGCGTCCCCTTTGTCCAGAACCATGCGGCAGTGATCACCGAAGCCACGGCCTTTCTCCCCTTTGACCCTTCCCTCGTCTTCGGCTGTCTGCTCGCACCCGACATGGGCGCGTTCGGTCTGGCGCAGAATCTCGCCGCCACACCGTCTCTTGCCGTCTTTTCCGGCGCGCTGGTAGCCGGCGGTCTGGGCATGACCATCGGTTACCAGCTGCCTGTCTTCCTGGCAGCCGTTAAAAAAGACGAGATCTCCGACCTGATGCAGGGCTTCATCTTTGGGCTCATCACCCTGGCGCCCGGCATGATCGTAGGCGGTCTGCTGTTAAAGATCCCGGTCGCAACGCTGTTTTTGAACCTGATCCCCATCCTGGCGCTGAGCCTGCTGCTGATCGGCGCCTTTGTGAAGTTTCCCACCGGGACAAGAAAAGTCCTGACCGTGTTCGGCAACCTGATCCGCATCATCAGCTTCGGCTTCTTTCTGCTGGCCGCTGCCGGCGTGTTCATTCCCTCCATCAGCATCGTGGACCAGGAGTCCATCAAGGAGATCCTCTATATGATCCTGCGGATGGTGCTGGTAGCCACCGGCGGCATGGTGGTCTCCAACCTGGTGCTGCGCTTTCTGCCCGGGGCCATCTCCAGGGCGGCCGTGCTGCTCGGCGTAAACAACGAAGCCGTGATCGGACTGTTTTTAAGCATTTTCCAGAGCCTCGCCATGCTGCCCCTCTTTTCCAGGATGGACCGCCGCGGCAAGGTGCTGAACGCCGCCTTCTCCGTGTGCGGCGCCTACATGGCCGGCGGCCAGATGGCCTTTGTCTCTTCCCTGACGGACGGCGGTCAGCTGCTGGGCTACTTTGCCTGCAAGATCATCTCCGGCGTCCTGGCCGTAGCCTGCGCCGCGCTGTTCACGGACCGCAAAAAGGCGGCAATAAAAGAGCCGATGATCAGCGGCGCCGCCGTCCCCGACGACGCAAAGGCCGTACAAAAAGCTGCCCCGTAACGGGACAGCTTTTTTCATTCCTGTGACTCTTCTTTTGCGGCTGTGACGCCGGCAAAGAAAAAGGCGGCTGTGATCCCCAGACAGGCCAGGATCCCCAGCAGTTTTTTCATGATCTTTTTCATCGTATTCCCCCTTCAGATCCCGGTCCGCATGCATAGTAGATGCAGCGGTGCTCCTTTCCGCGCCAGGTGACTGTCTCCGATCGGTCCGTCCGCGTCATCCCGGCCTTTTCCATGACACGCCCGCTGGCCGCATTCTCCTCAAAATAGCCCGCCGTCACCGTCTGCCAACCGTCCGCCAAAAGCGCCGGGATCACCGCCTGCAGCGCTTCCGTGGCATAGCCCCGGTTCCAGCAGTCCGGACGAAACGCGTAGCCGATCTCTATGGTATCCGCCGTCTTATCCACCTCATTGATGAGGCCGATCACCGTGCCGTCCTTTGCGATCCCCAACACGAACCGGTCCGGTTCCTGCGAGAGCGCCTCGTAACGGCGCGCCATCTTAAGCGCAGCGTCCGCATCCGGAAAATCCGGGATCATATAGGTCTCTTTGATGCGGCTGTCCATAAGCAGGGAAAGCAGCGCGTCGTCGTCCGCCTCCGTCATGGCGCGCAGAGCCAGGCGGTCCGTCTCGATCGTTTTGATCATCGTACTGTCCTCAATGCCTCCTTGTGGCAAAACAGCCGGAGTCCTCAGCAAAGGATCCCCGGCTTTTTTGCACTTTACGCTTGCTCTTACTCGGCGAAGAAATCAAAACTGATCTTGCCGTTGTTCTCAATAAAGCCCGCCAGCATGCGGACCTCATACACCAGGTCGTTTAAGTCCATCACCTCGGACGCGGAATGCGAGTATCTGCGCGGCATCACAAGGCCCATGGCCGGGCAGTGGCTGCCCACGTAGTTGACCGCGCCGGCGTCGTTGTTGCCGGCTCCGGGCGCCGGCACGCGCTGCAGCGGGATGCCCTGCTGTGCGGCATACCGTTTCGCAAACGCCACCAGACCGTGATTCGGGAAGATCTTGGATACCGGGCTGGTATTGTCGCTGATGGTGATGATGGGGCCGCCGCCCATTTTGGTGGGAAGCAGACGTTCCGGCACGTCCGGCGTGCCGCCGCAGGGGGCGGTGTCCACCGCGATGAAGCAGTCCGGTTTTACATAGTCGGAGGCATGGATGGCGCCTAAGAGGCCGGTCTCCTCCTGCACGGTAATGGTGATATAGACGGAACCTTCAAAGGTGAGCTTGCCGGCTTTTATATCCTCCGCCAGCTGCAGCAGCGCCGCGCAGCCCGCGCGGTCATCGATACAGCGGCCGGTCACCAGATCGGGCCTGTTGAGTTCGGTGAGCGGGCTCTCGATCACGGCTGTGGAACCGATCTCCAGGCCCATCTCCAGCACTTCTTCGTAAGAAGCCGCGCCTACGTCGATGTAGCAGGCATCCATGGGCGGGACCTTGCCGCGTTCTTCCGGCGGCGTGATATGGCCGGGTGTCAGTCCCACAACGCCTTTGACCACGCCTTTCTTCCCGTTAAAGAGCACACGGCTGGCCAAAACGGTCTTTAACTGTACACCGCCGAACACGCCGAAGTAGATAAAACCGTTTTTGTCGATGCTGCGGATGTGAAAACCGATCTCGTCCGCGTGCGCCGCGATCATCATCTTGGGGCCGGGCATGGTGCCGTCAAAGCGCGCGATCAGGTCGCCGCAGGGCAGCACGGTCACCTCGTCCGCGAAAGGTTTTAAATGCTCCAGACAGTAGCGGATCACCGGCTGTTCGCTGCCGGATACGCCGATCAGGGCGGTCAGTTCTTTCAGTTTCTCCTTGAGTGCTTCTTTCATGGTACTTACCTCACAG
>CACZPX010000076.1 GCA_902783095.1 uncultured Lachnospiraceae bacterium | reverse complement strand
TTCACGGCGTACGGCAAGCAGAACGGCTCGCCCGAAAAGCTGGCCGAACTGCGGGCGTTCGGCGCGTCGCTCTAAAAGGAGCCGGTGAATGAACAAACTGGGCTTCGGCTTTCTGCGTCTGCCCCTGAAAGAGGGCGGCGGAACGAACGACTACGACTGGGCATCCATCAGTGAAATGGTGGATGCCTATCTGGCGCTTGGCGGGACGGTGATCGACACCTGCTATACCTACCTGGACGGCTGCAGCGAAGAGGCGGTGCGCCGCTGCGTGACGGCGCGTCATCCGCGGGACCGCTTTGCGCTGGTGGAAAAACTGCCGGGGTATTACTGCAAAAGCTACGCCGACTGCCAGCGGTATTTTGAAGAGGAACTGACCCGCTGCGGCACGGATCGGTTCGACGTCTTTATGCTGCACTGGCTGAACCCCGAAAACTACGCGCGGGCGGAGCAGACGGACCAGTTCCGCTTTCTGCGGGAGAAAAAGGCGGAGGGGACGGCGCGCCGCATCGGCTTTTCCTATCACGGCAGCCCAGAACTGCTGGATACGATCCTTACGCGGCATCCGGAGGTGGATACGGTGCTGCTGCAGCTCAATTATCTGGACTGGGAGGCGCCTGGCATCGAGTCCGGCCGCTGCTACGAAACGGCGCTCCGCCACGGAAAGAGCATCTTTGCGATGGAACCTGTAAAGGGCGGCACGCTGGCCGTCCTGCCGGAAGAGGCACGGCAGCTGCTGTGCGCGGCGCATCCGGACTGGAGCCCCGCGGCCTGGGCCCTGCGCTTTGTGCAGTCCCTGTCGGGCGTGGAGACCTGCTTGAGCGGCATGAACAGTCTGGCGCAGGTAAAGGAAAATCTGCAGCCCTTTGAACCGCTTACGGAGGCGGAGCATGCCCTGCTGTTCCGGGCGGCGGCTGTTATCCGCGGTGCGACGAAAGTCCCCTGCACCGGCTGCGCCTACTGCGTGCCGCACTGCCCGCAGCACATTCCCGTGCCGGAGTGGTTCCGCCTGTTCAACGAGGTGTCGCGCTATCCGGAGGAGGGCTGGAAGATCCTGCCGGTCTACGCGGAGAAGAGCGCGGCCGGCGGAAAGGCGTCCGCCTGCATCGGCTGCGGCGCCTGTGCGCGGCACTGCCCGCAGGGGATCGATATCCCCGCGGTCATGAAGGAAGCGGCATCCGTGCTGGAGCGTTAGACGCGGCGCCGGGCCGGGGGCGCGGCAAAAGCCTGTCCGGTATTTGACATTTTTCCATTTGACAGGTATAAGAATAACAAAACCAGACCGCAGGACAGGGCCGGATGGATGAAAGGAAACAACGCAAAGACAATGAAGATCATGAAAAAACGCGGACTGCTTTCTGCCGCTGCGCTGAGTATCGCGCTGCTTTTGTCCGCCTGCGGAAACGCCGCACAGGGCACGCAGGCCCAGACGCAAGAGACCGCACAGGCACAGCAGACGGCGCAGGCCGGTACGGAGGCGCAAAAGGAAGCGGATACAACTGCCGCGCAGACGACGGCCGGTGCGTCCGAGTCGACGGCAACGCCGGAAAAGGACGCGGAGGATACGACGCAGGCCGCAGAGCCCGCGCAGACCGATGCACAACCGGCGGGAAGCGGCGATAAGCTGGTCGTCTATTTCTCCCGCATGGGAAATACGGATTTCCCCGCGGACGTGGACGCGGTGACGAGCGCGAGTCTGGTGATGGACGGCGATACGCTGCGCGGCAACGCGGAACTGCTGGCGAAGTGGATCGGCGAGGCGGCCAACGCGCCCGTCTATGAGATCCTCACGGTAGACAAGTATCCGGTCAGTTACGACGAGACGATCGATCTCGCCCTGCAGGAGCAGCGGGACGGCAAGCGCCCCGCGCTGGCAAATCATATCGAGAGCTTTGAGGCGCTTAAGACGGTCTATCTTGTGGTCCCCAACTGGTGGGGCGATCTGCCCATGCCGCTGTATACCTTCTTTGATGAATACGACTTTACGGGCAAGACCGTCTGTCTGTTCGCCACGCACGGCGGCAGCGGCTTTTCCGGCATGGCGGACACCGTAGCAGGGCTGGAACCGGGTGCGGAGGTGATAAGCGCGGAGAAGGCCTATCACAGCGAAGACGATCTTTCAGAGGCGGAACAGACCTTCAAAGACTGGGTCGCCGCGCACTAAACCGTGATCCGGCGGGCTTTTGGCAGGGCCTGCCGCACACCAACGGCCGCACAAGGCAAGGAGGAGACGATGAAGTACAGGAAACTTGGCAATACCGGCCTTTCCGTCAGCGAGATCGGCATGGGCTGCGAGGGCATGAACGAAGACGACTACGGCATGTGCGCAAAGCTGTTCGACTACGCGGAACAGCAGGGCATCAATTATTTTGACCTGTACGGGTCGGATCCCGGGCTGCGCGCCGCCGTCGGCGAGGCCTTAAAGGGCCGCCGTGAGAAGTTCGTCATCCAGTCCCACATCTGCTCCATCTGGGAAGACGGGCAGTATCTGCGCACGCGCGACCTGGAAAAGACAAAGGCGGGTTTTGAAGAGATGCTGCGTCTGCTGCAGACGGACTATATAGAGGTGGGCATGATCCACTACTGCGACGCGCTGTCCGACTGGGACGCTATCGTAAACAACGGCATTCTGGACTATGCCGCGCAGCTCAAAAAAGAGGGCAGGATCGGGCACATCGGCCTGTCTTCCCACAATCCGCAGGTGGCTTTAAAGGCGGTGGAGACCGGACTGGTGGAAGTGCTGATGTTCTCCGTGAACCCCTGTTACGACCTGCAGCCGGCGAGCGAGGACGTGGAGGATCTGTGGAAGGACGAGGCCTACGAGAACCATCTGACCAACATGGATCCGGACCGCGAGCGGCTGTATGAGACCTGCGAGCGTCTGGGCGTGGGCATCTCCGTGATGAAGGCCTTTGGCGGCGGCGATCTGCTGAATGCGTAGCTTTCCCCGGCCGGCGTGGCGCTGACCGTGAACCAGTGCATCGACTACTGCCTCACGCGGCCGGCCGTGGACGTGGTGCTGTGCGGCGCGCACTCCGTGGAACAGCTGGCGCTCTGCACGGCTTACGAGACGGCGCCGGAAGAGGAACGCTCCTACGCGGCGGCGCTGGCCTCCTTCCCCAAGATCAGCTGGGAGGGGCACTGCATGTACTGCAGCCACTGCGCGCCCGGCCCGATGCGCATCGACGTGGCGAGCGTCACCAAGTTCCTGAACCTGGCGCTGGCGCAGGGCAAGG
>CACZPX010000075.1 GCA_902783095.1 uncultured Lachnospiraceae bacterium | reverse complement strand
TATCACAAGGTGCTGAAGGTGGCCAGGACCATCGCGGACCTGGACGCGAGCGAGGAGATCCGGGAACGGCACCTGACGGAGGCTCTGGGCTACCGCGGACTGGAAAAGCGGTTTTGGGGGTGAGCCATGCGGGAAAAAGAGTGCTGGTACTGGCTTTTGAGTCAGGAGTATCTGGGTCCGGTGGCCCTGCGCAGGCTGGTGCGGAAAAACGGCAGCGCCGCGGCGGTAAAGGACGGCGACTGGACCGGGCTCACGGCCTTTCAGCAGACCATGTTAAGGGAGAGCGGAAAGGACGAAGCGGCCATCCGCCGCGGTTTTGAACAGATGGAGGCGGCGGGGATCCGCCTGTTGACGGAGGAAGAGGACGCCTTTCCGGAGCGCCTGCGCCTGATACCGGACCCGCCGCCGGCGCTGTTTGTCTATGGAAAAGACCTGGATCCCGCGCAGCCCGCAGTGGGGATGGTGGGCGCGCGCTCTGCCACGCCGCACGGGCGGGCCTTTGCGGAACAGCTGGCCGCGGAACTCTCCGAGGCCGGCGTTCTGGTGGTGAGCGGCATGGCGCTCGGCATAGACGGGGCCAGCCACCGCGGCGCGCTGAACGGCCCGGGCGGTACCGCCGGCGTGCTCGGCTGCGGCATCGACGTGGTCTACCCGGCCTATCATGCCAAACTGTACCGGGAGATCGTCCAAAAGGGCACGCTGCTTTCCGAGTATGCGCCGGGCATGAAGGGGCTGGCGCATCATTTTATTGCCAGAAACCGGCTGATCAGCGGGCTTTCGGATACGGTGATCGTGGTGGAGGCGCGTAAAAAGAGCGGTTCGCTCATCACGGCGGAGTACGCGCTGAATCAGGGCAGGGACGTGATGGCGGTGCCCGGACGGCCGGGTGACCCGCTGAGCGAGGGGACCAACCGTCTGTTAAAGGACGGCGCTGCCTGCTGCACCTGCGTGCAGGACGTGCTGGACCTGCTGAAGATCCCGCTCAAAAAAGAATCGCAAAAAAGGCGCACGCCGGCGCTGTCCGGGGAGGAAAAAACGGTATATGACGCGCTGAAGGCAGGCGCCGCCCATCCGGACGCGCTGGCCAGGCAGACCGGCATTCCCGTGGAACGGCTGCTGCAGATCCTGCTGGCGCTGGAACTGGACGGCCTGGTACAGGCGCAGCCCGCGGGACTGTATGCAGTATCGAGAACAGAACAGTAAAATTTCTGAATGTAAAGCAAATATATATTATATGCTTTATAATACTTTACATTTTGAAAAAGGCCGTGCTATGATGATCTTACAGTCTACGGAGGTAAGTATGATGGCACAGACAATGGTTAATTTTAGAATGGATGAAGAACTGAAAAAGAAAATGGAGGTCACCTGCAAAAAAATGGGGCTCAATATGACGACGGCGTTTACGATCTTTGCGACGAAAGTCGTTCAGGATCAGCGGATACCCTTTGAGATCGTCTCTGATCCGTTTTACAGTGAAGCAAATCAGGCAAATCTGAGAAGGTTAATGGAAGACGTGGCAAGTGGGCGCACTTTGTTAAAGGAGCATGAGCTGATCGAGGAAACAGAATGAAAAAGATCTGGACGGATCAGGCATGGGAGGATTACCTTTACTGGCAGGCAACAGATCGAAAAATGTTGAAGAGGATCAACCTGCTGATCCGTGATATAGAGAGAAACGGATACCGCGGCCTTGGAAAGCCGGAACCGCTTAAAGGAGAGCTTACCGGACTTTGGAGCGTCAGGATCGATGACAAAAACAGAATAGTGTTTCGGATCAAAGGAGAAAACATTGAGATCTGGCAATGCCGATCGCATTACGGAGAATAAAATCCGGTCAACAGGGAAGCGGACCGGTTGATTTCCTGTGTGTATCCGATTAAGATGGGACCGTAAAATATGGATATCGGAGGCACCATGCTGATCCTGGCATCGAAGTCGCCCAGGCGGAGGGAACTGCTGACCATGGCAGGCCTGGCGTACGAATGCATACCCTCACAGGTGGAAGAACACGTGCCGGCCGGAACGCCGGCCGGGCAGATACCGGTGATCCTCTCCGCACAGAAGGCGGAGGACGTTTTTGCGTCGCATCCGGACGCGCTGGTGATCGGCGCGGATACCGTCGTGGCCGTGGACGATCTGGTGCTGGGAAAACCGAAGGACGCCGCGGAGGCGGCAGCCATGCTGCGGACGCTTTCCGGCAAGACGCACACGGTGTATACCGGGGTGACCCTGCGGGATAAAAACGGGACGGAGTCTTTCTGCTCCGGCTCTAAAGTGACGTTTTATGAGCTGACGGAGCAGGAGATCGCGCGGTACGTCGAAACCGGGGAACCGATGGACAAGGCGGGCGCCTACGGCATACAGGGGCACGGCTGCATTTTGGTAAAGCACATAGAGGGCGACTTTTTTACCATCGTGGGGCTGCCCGTAGCGGAGACGGTGCGGCGCGTTCAAAGGCGCGCGGCTGCTCTGGAAAAAGACGGAGAGTGAGGACCGCACATGCGCAATACCACGCTCGGCTATCTGTACTGCGGCGATGACTGGCTGCTGCTGTACCGCAATAAAAAGAAGAACGATCTGAACCAGGCCAAGTGGGTCGGGGTAGGCGGCAAGTTCGAACCCGGCGAGACGGCGGACGCCTGCTTTTTGCGGGAGGTAAAAGAGGAGACCGGCTTTACGCCCGTGTCCTTCCGGCGGGTGGGGCTGATCCACTTCCGGTCCGATACCTGGGAGGACGAAGAGATGTACCTCTACCGCGGCGAACTGTCCGCGGCGGACCGGGCAGGCGCGCTGCCGGACTGCGACGAGGGCGAACTGGCCTGGGTGCCGCAGAAGGACCTGCTGGCGCTGCCCATGTGGGAGGGCGACCGGCTGTTTCTGCCGCCGCTCTTTGCCGGGGAGGACGATATAGAGATGACGCTGGTCTACCGGGGCGACGAACTGGCGGACCACTATTGAACGACCGGAACAGAACGGATCCTGTCAACGGGACAAAGGAGGAAACGATATGAAGATGACGTCTGCAGAGGCGGGCAAACTGGTGAGAAAGCTGGAGGAGCGCATCAGCGCCCTGCTGGCGGTGGAAGAAAAAAGCGCGGTATTCTGCGTGGCGTCCGGGGAAAACGAGGAGCTGCTGCGTCCCGCATATGACTTTCTGGAAAATCAGAAAACGCTGGAAAAACTGCAGGAGGACCTGCGGAAGGTCAAGCATGCGCTGAACGTCTTTAACACCACGCACACGGTGCCCGGTTTTGACGGGATGACCGTGGATCAGGCGCTGATCGCGCTGCCGCAGCTTACGGCCAGAAAGCAGACCCTGGCGAACTTTGCGGCCAGACTGCCCAGGGAACGCGTGCAGAGCTATGCGAGCCGGAGCAATATCATCGATTACGAGGTGGCCAACTATAAGACGGAGGACGCCAAGGCGGCCCATGACCGTCTGTCGGACCGCCTGTCCGCCCTGCAGCTGGCGCTGGATACGGTGAATCACAGTGAGACGATGGAGATCGACGTGACCGTAGAATAAACCGCCGCGGAAAACGCAGCCGCGGCGCAGCATTTTCCGTATGCCGCGCTTTTTAAGACTAATGGCAGGTACAAGGTCATCCGTTATTGATTATTCCTTTTGTTATTTATTATCTGTCAGAGTCCGACGTCGGGGAAAGCAGGGATCGTTCAGCCACCGGCTGATTGCGGCATAAAAAACCTGGGGAACGGCGGGCGACCGCCGGTCCCGGCGGCTGAGGTTCGGTTTCAGGCCGCCATCCGAAAAGGCCGGCAGCTGACCTGGAAGCGGGGGCTGTCCGGCGGCCGGACGGGGGACCTGCGCAAAAGCGCGCGGCCCGGTGTCCGTGCGGATAAACGATATCGCGGGGAGAGACGGATATGGCAAAAAAAGAGGCGAAGACCAACGCGATGCGCATGCTGGAAAAGCTGGGCATCGCCTATACCGCGCATGAATACGACTGCGACGGTTTTATGGACGGCGTAGAGGTGGCGGATATGCTGGGCCTTGCGCACGAGGTGATCTACAAGACGCTGGTGACCGTGGGGGCTGACAGACAGCACTACGTGTTTGTGATCCCCGTGGAAAAGGAGCTGGACCTGAAAAAGTGCGCGAGATCCGTGGGGGTCAAATCGGTGGCCATGCTGCCGGTGAAGGATCTGTTTGCGCTGACGGGCTACGTGCGCGGCGGCTGCACCAGCGTGGGCATGAAAAAACAGTTTGCGACGCGCATAGACGAAAGCGCACTGGCGCTGCCGCAGATGTACGTGAGCGCCGGACGGCTGGGCTGCCAGATGTGCCTTGCCCCGCGGGACCTGGCGACGGCAGCCAGGGCGGAGTTTGCGGATCTGACGCAGGAATAGGAATGCACGTTATAAGACGATGTAAGGCCGGTCCGTGCGGGGACCGTCTGTGTTTTTGCGCGGACGCACCACGTGTGACCGGACAGTACAGGAACTTATCACAGATACAGACACAGGAGAACACCATGGCAGAAAACAGAGTCAAAGAGAGAAGCGAGATCGAGGAAAAGTACAAGTGGAACATCACCACGCTGTTTGAGAGCGACGAGGCCTGGGAACAGACGCTAAACGGTCTGGACCGGGCGGTGGAGAACTGCGCCTCCTACGCGGGGCGTCTGGCGGAGTCGCCGCAGGTGCTGCGGGACTATCTGGATAAGATGCAGCTGCTCTCCAGAACGCTGAACGATCTTTCCACCTACGCGTTTCTGCGCTATTCGGAGGATACCCGGGCGGAGGCCGGCCAGGTGATGCGCGCCAGAGCGCTGGGCAGGATCGCCCCCATCGAAGCGCGGCTTTCCTTTGCGGAACCGGAGCTTCTGGCGATGGACGAGACGGTCTTTGACGCCTACACGGCGGCGAAGGAACTGCAGCCCTACCGCCATCTGCTGGACGACTTAAAGCGCCGCAGGGCCCATACGCTCTCCGCGGCGGAGGAGAAGATCCTGTCCGGCATGCGCGAGGTGACCAGTGCGCCCGGCGAGATCGCGGACGCCCTGATGGACGCGGATCTGAAGTTCGATCCGGTGAAGCTGGAAAACGGCGAGGAACTGGAGGTGACCGGCTCCAACTACATCGTGCATATGATGAACCCGGACCGCGAAGTGCGCGAAAAGGCCTTCCGCAGCTATTACAAGGGCTTCAAGGAGCACGTCAACACCTTTGCGGCGACCTATTCCGGCAGCGTGCGCGGCGACGTGTTCGAGGCGCGCACCAGAAATTACCCCAGCGCCCGGGCCATGTCCATGGCGGACGACAACATTCCGGAATCCGTCTATCTGAGCCTGGTGGAGTCGGTGCACCGCCATCTGCCGTCCATGTACCGCTACGTGGCCCTGCGCAAGAAGATCCTGGGGCTGCCGGACATCCACTATTACGACACCTACGCCCCGCTCTGCGCGGATCTCGAAGCAAAGTATACCTATGAAGAGGCGCAGAAGATGGTCCTGGAAGCGGTCGCGCCGCTGGGCAAAGAATACGTGGACACCGTGGCGCGCGGCTTTAAGGAGCGCTGGATAGACGTCTATCCCAACGCCGGCAAGAGCGGCGGCGCCTACTCCTCCGGCACCTA
>CACZPX010000074.1 GCA_902783095.1 uncultured Lachnospiraceae bacterium | reverse complement strand
CTACCGGCACTACGTACGCTTTTCCTACGGCCCCGACCGCGCCACCATACAGAAGGCGCTTGCGCGCATCGAAAAGGTGATCGCGGACCGCGCCTGACGCTCCCTTAAACTGCAGAAGCCCCCTGCCTGATATAGCAAGGGGCTTTTTTGCAGGTCCGGTCACGGCCGGCGTGCGTTACGGCAGCCGGTAGCGGTCCATCAGCGTAAACAGCCGTTCCATGGCCGCCAGCGCTTTGTCGTGGTCCTGCGAGAAATTGATGCGGAGCTGATGTAAAAACTGCGGTCCGAACTCCGTGCCCGGCGTGACCGTCACGTTTGCGTGCACGCGCGCGATGCGGATAAACGTATGCAGGCTCACTGCCAGTTCCGGAATGGTCACAAACAGGTAGCTGCCGCCGTCCGGCTTTCTGGCCGAAACGCCGGGCTGCTTTTCGATCAGCGCCAGGATATCGTCGCGGATGCGCTGATGCTCCGCCACGCGCGCGGCAAGCCAGCCGGCCGGTTCGGCAAACCAGCCGTTTAATACAGCCTGATTGTAGCCGGGGCAGCGCAGCGCCATGATGGCCTGCAGCTTTTCCATGCGCTCGATGATCTCCGCCGTGCCGAAGGCCACACCCAGGCGGTAGCCGCTCAAGGACTCCGTCTTGGACGGTCCCATGATGGTGATCATGTTCGGGACCGGGCAGGCCGCGCAGAAGTGCACGTAGTCCGTCCCTTCAAACAGCTGGCGGGAGTAGAGCTCGTCCACGATCAGCGTCGCGCCGTATTGCTTTGCCATTTTGGAGATCGCGAAGAGCTCCTCTTTGCTGTACACACAGCCCGTGGGATTGTTGGGGGTGGAGAACAAAAACAGTCTGGCGCCGGCCTTAAAAGCGGCCTCCAGTTCCGCAAGATCTATGCCGGAGCCGGTCTGCACCGCTGTCCAGCGCATCTGCACCGGGATCATCTCGCCATTAAAGAATTCCACCATCTTGCGGTTGGCGAAATAGTCCGGCTCCGCTACGGCGACTTTGTCGCCGGGCATGATGTTGGCGCCCATCGCAAGAAACAGCGCGCCCTGCGTACCGGGCGTCAGGATCAGCCCGCTGTGCGGATCGATTGCCGCGCCGGTAAAGGCGGACAGACGCTCTGCCAGCGTCTCCATCAGTCTGGTGCGGCCCTTATAGGGCGTATAGGCCTGCGCGGCGCCCTCAAAGACGCCAGCGGCAAACAGTTCAAAACTGCCCGGCGTGGGCTTGTGCGCGTCTACGTCGCCGTGGCTGAAATCCACCGGCGCGCCGGCAAGCGGCTCCCCGCGCAGCTCCAGCGCCTCGTTCTTCTGATTTTCCTCCTGCCCGGGCGCGTTATCCACGCCAAGTGTTGCAAATTTTTCCCGGATGGTCATGGCCTCCCCCTTGTAAACTCCGGCAGTTTTCTGCCGCTTCCACCCCGCTTACGGGGCGATGATCACTGTTATTGTAGCGCCCGGGCCGCGTGGTGCGCAAGCGCTTTTCACGTTGAGGCATCCGCCTTCTTCCCGATGGGCAGCGTCAAAAGCAGCACCGCCAGCAGGATCAGCACCATGCCGGCAACGGTCCGACCGGTCAGGACTTCGTGAAAGACCGCCAGTCCCACGATCACGCCGGTGAGCGGCTCCATGGTGGACAAGAGCGAGGTCTTGACGGGCCCGCACAGCCTCACGCCCACCTGGAACAGCGAGGCGCCGCCCACCATCGCCACCACGCCCAGCAGCGCATAGTAGATCCACACCTGCGGCGGCAGCGCGAGATTCAGGTTTCCGGTGGGAATGGACAGTATAAAGATCTCCACGGCCGAAAGCAGGGCCAGCCAGAAGATAAAGGTCATCACGTTCAGTTCGCGCAGACCGCTGCGGTCCAGCCCCACGATGTAGGCGGAATAGGTGACGCCGGAGACCAGCGCCAGCGCCAGACCGCGCCAGTCCGCGCCGCCCGAAAGCTGGCAGAGCAGCACCACGCCGGCCGTACACAGCACGGCGCAGACCGCCTCCCGCAGGCCGGGCCGCTTTTTATTGAGGACCGCGGTGATGACCATCACCAGCACGGGGTAGGTAAAGTGCAGCGTCATGGACAGGCCGGAACTGATGTACTGATAGGACGCGTAGAGCAGTGTGGGCGTGATGCCAAAGAGCAGGGCCAGCGGGATCATCCGCAGAAATTCCTTTTTGCCGAGCCGCAGCGACCGCTTCTGCACCAGGCAGACCACCAGGCCGGCGCAGAGCGCGCCGGTCAGAAAACGTCCGAAGGTGACCATAAACGGGTTGCTCCCCAGCGCGTACGCCGCCTTGGCCATGATCGATACCGTGCCGTACAAAATGCCGGAGATCCCGGCAAGCAGCATTCCCAAACCTTCTCTTCTCTTCATCGCAGAACAGATCCTTCGTTTTTGTCCGGCTGCCGCGGGATCACGCGTCAGCCGGCAAGTCTTTCTTCTGCCTATTATAATCAGACCGCGGGAAATGTCTTGTGCTTTTTTCCGGGATCAGGCCCAAGGTAGCCCTCAGCCCGGCGGTTTGCCGGGATGAGAGACTCTATCGGAAACCGATCCATCATCGCATGCACACATGCAGATCCCGATGCCGGTCGGCGCGTGTGCAAAAAAACCGGCAAATGTAAAAACCGGCCGCACCGCGGCCGGTCAAACCAAAACATATCGTGCAATGATCCTGTAAAACAGCCCGCCTTCTCAGGCGCCCGGCTGATTCACCGCGCCGGCAAACCACACCAGGCCGCTGTCATCGGCCACGGCAAACATAAACGGACGGTCGCAGATAAACTGGATCGGCTGCTCCGGCAAAAAGCTCGCCCCCATCGCCGCCATCACCGTAAAGGCCGCCGCCTCCACGCCGTACTCGTCCGCGGTCAGACGCGCCGCATGCTTTGCGGCGGAAACGTAGGTCTGCGGGCCCTCGCCCTCATAGAGCGGGGAAAAGTCGGAGGTCCCCGCGTCAAAGGCACGCTCAATGCCCAGCTGCTTTAAAACGTCCGTCAGATCGGTCTCGTCCGTGACGTCCAGCTTGGGAAAGCTGTAGTCCACCCTGACGTTCTGCGGCTGCGCCGTTCCCGCCAGGATCTCCGCATACGCGGGATCCGCCGCGATATCCGCAAGCGTAAAGCCCTCGTCCGGCAGGAACAGCCAGAAGTTTTTGCCGTCCTGAAGGGCGACGCTCACCGCGCCAAAGTGCTCGCCGCGGAAGTAGCCGTGCGTGCTGCCGTGCATAAACGGCACCGTTACGTCGCCGGAGGGGCTGTGGAAGACTTCCTGCGTGGTCAGCTGCTCCATAAACGGCTGCTGCCAGGACGCCTTGTAATACAGCGTCGTCACCAGCGCCAGCACGGTCTCTTTATCCAGCTTCACGTTGCCGGCCTGTTCTTTTAACAGCCCGTGGGTCTGCTCGTTGATCCAGTCCTGGAGCAGGCGGTTGTACTCCTCGCTGCCCATGGTCCCGCTGTAAGAGGACGCGGCATACCGCTCTGCCAGCGTCTGCATGGTCTCTGTGTTATAGCCGTCAAAATCGTTGCGCAGCCACAGCGAAGCGGCCGGCAGGCTGGTGCCCTCTTCCCCGTCGTAGTAGGCCGCCCGCAGCACCACTTCCACCCTGGCGCGCAGCGTCTCAATGGAATCGACGCCCAGTACGTCCAGGACCTCCGCGCGGGTGTCCCCGTCCGTGATCTCCGCCAAAAGCGCCAGCGCCATGGCGACGTTAAGCGGCGAATAGACGTGGTTTTTCTCATCCGCGGTCAAAAACAGGCGCAGCGCCTCCTGGCTCACCAGTCCGTCGGCAAAGTGCGCCGTATCTTCCCCGGAACCGTTTTTGGCGTCCGTGACCACGGCAGCCGCCAGCACCTTGGCCGGCTCTCCCGCCATGGACGGCGCCGTGGGATCCTGCGCGGCCGAGCCGGCGCATCCGGCAAACAGCAGGCAGCCTGCCGCAAGCAGCGCCGTGTATTTTGTGATTCTGCTCTTCTTTTTCATGTTTCTTCCCTCCAATCAGGGACGGCAAAAACGCTTCCGCCCCTTCCGGCCTTTCGCCTTTTCATAACGGCAGGCGCCGCGACTGCGGCCCCGCTGTGTTTATCCTTTGTCTATTATCTCGCTTTTTGTACGGGATTGCTACAGTCGTCACAGATATTTCACGGAGCGGCTTGATTGCAAAAGTAACTTCGGGTTAGATCCTTTTGATTCATCTTCTGCAAGACTAACTTCGGGTCCGGCCTCTTTTCCGAAATGATGCTGGCAAAATCCGCGTTTTCTGATACTATTATAATATCAATTATAAGAAAAAAGGCAGGGTCAGATCATGCTCACCTATCAGCTGGAAAAACGCGGCGCCAAAAGCAAGACCGTCTATCTATACGAACAGATCAAACAGGACATTTTAAACGGCGTGATCCCGGCCGGGGAACGCCTGCCGGGCAAGCGCTCCCTGGCGGCGCACCTGGGCGTCAGCGTGATCACGGCGGAGACCGCCTACGACATGCTGGCGGAGGAGGGCTACATCACGGCGCGTCCGCGCAGCGGCTTTTACGTCAACAACCTGCCGCTGCCCCCGGCAAAGGCCGGCAGCACCGCCGCCCCGTCCCTTCTGCCGCCGGACGACCACGAAATCAGCGGGGACGTGGCCTTCTTCCCGGCCATGGCGCGCATCATCCGCAGGCTGCTGGCCGAGGAGTCGGAGATCCTGCAGATCAAACCGCCGCATCTGGGCTGCGCGGTGCTGCGCAACGCCATCGCGGCCTACCTGCTGCGCTACCGCGGCATGCGGGTCGACCCGGCGCATATCATCATCGGTTCCGGTGCGGAATATCTGTACGGGCTGATCGTGCAGCTTTTGGGGCGGGATGCGGTGTACGGCATCGAGACGCCTTCCTACGAAAAGATCGCGCTGGCCTACCGGGCCGGCGGGGCCGTCGTAGAGGAACTGCCGCTCGGACCGGACGGCATCCGTTCGGACGCGCTCGCCGCCGCAAAGGCGGGCGTTCTGCACGTCACGCCGCTGCACTCCTTCCCTTCCGGCGTCACCGCCTCCGCCGAAAAGCGCTATTCCTATCTGAAGTGGGCAAACGAAAGAGACGCCTGGATCATCGAGGACGACTTCGATTCCGAATTTGCCTCGCCCAGGCGTCCCATCGAGACGCTGTATGCCATGGACCACAACGGCCGCGTGGTCTATATGAACACGTTTTCCAAGAGTATTTCGCCGGCCATCCGCATCGGCTATATGATCCTGCCGGACCGGCTGATGGCGCGCTACCTGGAAACGCTCAACTTCTATTCCTGTACGGTCCCGGTTCTGGACCAGTACGCGCTGGCGGCCTTCATAGACGAAGGCGCCTTTGAGCGGCACCTGGGCCGCATGCGGCGCAAGGCCTACTCCGCGCCAACCAGATGAACCAGGTCCACGCGGTTGCCCAGCGCAGGGATCAGTTTTTCCGTCAGATCCGCCGTGGAAAAGCGGATGGAACTGGTGTTGGCGCAGGGATGGCAGCCAAACTGCTCCTCCTTTAAAACGTCCTCGTCGATCAGCAGGCGCACGCGGTTTTCGGCGTCGTTCATCAGCCCCATGACGGACACGCTGCCGGGCTCCACGCCCAGAAGGCGCATCATCGCGTCCGCGTCCGCAAAGGAGAGCCGCGCGATCCCCAGCTGCCCGGAGAGTTCTTTGGTCTTAAAGGGCTTCTCCCCCGGCATGATCAGCAGGTAGTAGTCCGTCTTCTGGCGGTTGCACAAGAACAGGTTTTTGCAGATGTGTACGTCGAGGACCGCATCCACCCTGGCGCACACCTCCATGGTGGTGGCCGGCGTATCGGGGTGATCCGTCCGGTAAAAGTCGATCCCCAGGCGGTCCAGCAACAGATAAGAGCGGCATTCTCTTTCGAGTCTGCCGCTCATATTTTCGGGTGAGCCGTGCAGCAGTTCCATAGATCCCTCCATCGGACGCCAAAGGCACGCGGCTCGTATGATTTTGCTCCGTTCCTTAACGGTAGATCTCCGCGGGCGGAAGCTTCATCAGGAACTGTGCGATCTCCTTGGGCGTCTTATCAACTTCCCCGGTCAGCCACTGGCAGATGGTGTAAAGGATGGCGCGGCTGTAATAGGTCGTCGCCAGCTTATATTCCGCGTCGTCCAGGTCCACCGTGCTGCGGACGTCCATCACCTGACGCAGCCCGTAGATCAGGGCCTCCATGTTGGCGTTCGTCGTTTCCTCGTCCACGCTGGCATCCTTTATGGTCAGGACCGAGTCCTTGTTATCATAAATGTAGGAGAGACATTTTGTCAAACGCTCCTCTGTGGAAGCGCCTTTGCTTTCTTCTGCGATCTTCTGGATCTCTCTTGCGTGGTCCCAGCAGATCTCTGTCAGAATATCTTTCGGAGATCCGTAATGATTATAAAACGTTGCACGGTTGACCTGGGACTCACGGCACAGCTCGCTGATGGAAAGCCTCTCCAGGTTTTTGTGCTTCAGACAACGCAGGAGACCGTCCTTCATCATCTTCTTGGAGATCACGACTCGCAGGTTCTCATTGACCATATTTGTTCTCCTTTATACATTTTACTGTTTACTGTTTAATTAGACTACATTATAATCGTCTTAATTATCTGACAATTTAGAATTATATTTAAAAACTGATGAAATGTCAAGAGAATACGGCCTTGCAGAGACACAAATCGATCGGCCGTATTGCCGTCTTTAGTATTCAACAGGTCGATAACGACCGTTTGTCAGCAAAGGATTGTACATATGTCGGGCATAAAATACCAAAAACGTATTATCCTCTTTAT
>CACZPX010000073.1 GCA_902783095.1 uncultured Lachnospiraceae bacterium | reverse complement strand
TCCACCTATCAGTCCCTGCTGATGTACAAATATCCGGACGAGACCGCCTTTTTTGAAAAACTCTGCGGCGTGGACCTGCTGGCGCCGTGCAGAAAGCCCGACGACGTGCAGGCGCCGGAGCCGGCCGTGCAGGGACAGCCTGCCACAGCCTACGTACCGCAGCCCGCGGTGGCGCCCCAAAAGGAGCGCAGTCAGACGGCGCCCGGCGGAAAGAACAAAAAGCCGCTCATCATCGGCATCGCGGCAGCCGCGGTGGTAGTGATCGCGGTCCTGGCGGTCGTGCTGCTCTCCGGCGGCAAAGAGGACGGCGACCCGGCCACGCAGGCGGCGGAGAGCACCGCCGCGCCCGCGCAGACCCAGGCGCCCGCACAGACGCAGGCGGGCAAGGAGACCGAAACGGCGCCGGCCGCCCAAACGACCGAGGCCGATACGGCCGCGCCGGTGAATACGGTGGAAGATATCATGACCGCCTCCCTGGCAGACTTCGCCTTCCGTCTGGACGGCACGGTCTATCAGCTGCCCTTCGCCTTCCCGGAACTGACCGCGAACGGCTGGACCATCGTCTCTTCCGGCGTGACGGACCAGACCCAGGTCGAGGCGGGGGAAACGAAGGCCTTCCAGATCGGTAAAAACGGCAGCATGATCACGCTGGCCGTCCTCAACGGCGGCAGTGCCGCGGCGGCCGTAACGGACTGCCAGGTCGTCGGCGTCCAGGCAGCGGCAAAGCAGATGCAGGATCCCGCGCTCTTTTGCGTGGCAAAGGGGATCACCACCGGGGCGACGCAGGATGAGATCATTGCGGCCCTTGGACGGGACGCAGACGTATCCACCCGCAAAGAGTATGTGGAGCTGACTTACGTATACGGGGAAGAAGACGGGGCCCGGTTCCAGATCTATGAGGATCCCACAAAGAACATGATCGAGATGAGCCGCATGCCTGCGGTTTCCGCGGCCGCGGCGACCGCGCTTTCGGACGAGCTGGCCGACTGCACTTTCCTGCTGGACGGCGTGCTCTATCAGCTGCCGTTTGCCTTCTCCAGGCTCACGGATGAGGGCTGGACCATTACCTCCGCCAACGTGTCCGCGCAGACGCTGCTGGGCGGCGAAAAGACGGAGACCGCTACGGTTAGCAAGAACGGCGCGGCGGTGAACGTGACCGTGATCAACAACAGCGGAAATGCCAGGGCGTTTGCGGAAGGCATGGTCTGCCAGATAGAGGTGCAGCAGAAAGACATGCCGGATGCGTCCCGGTTCTCCGTGTCAAAAGGGTTTACGGTCTTTTCCACCCTGGACGAGGTATTGGAGGCCTTTGGCGAGCCGGACAACACGTCGGAGATGACGAACGTGACGACGGTTTCCTACGGGAAAGCCGGCGTGCGCACCCGGTTTATGATCCAGAAGGAGAACGTGAAATACAATTCGATCATGATCCGCAGCGAGACCGTGAAAAAAGAGCCGACGGTCACGTCGGAGGAGACGCCGGCCTACCTGGCGTCCTATCAGGCGCCCGCGGCGCTGGGTGAGGTGCTGACGTCCGGCATCGTGGAACTGGACGGCGCGCTGTATCAGCTGCCCGCCCCGGTGAGCGTATTTTTGGACAACGGCTGGACGTTTACGGAAAAACCGGGCTTTGTGATGGCCGGCAACAGCGCCACGGCCATTTTAAGCCGCGACGGCGAAAGCATCAACGTGCAGATACAGAACCTTGGGGACGTGCAGACGCTGACGGAGAACTGCGCGGTGTTCCGGGTAGAAGCGGAAGCGGAGAAGGCGGTCGGCTGCGTGCTGCCGAAGGGCTACACCTTTGGAACGCGCAAGAGCGTGGTGGAAGAGGAGACGGACTACAAGGCGGACGATTACTCCAAATATACCGCGTACCGCTTCACCGGCGCGGACAACGGCCTTGAGGTGGTCCTGCGGGTGGATAAAGAACAGGAACAGGTATACAGCATCAGCGTCCAGGCGAAGTCCTGGCCGCAGTAAAAAAGATGCCGGTCAATTGCCGGCATCTGTCAGATCTTTCAGGAGTTCCCAGGCGTAATCGTCTTTGGCCTGGTCTTCGGGGGAAAGCGTATCAAACGGCACGATCATCGGATGGTGCCGTTTTTTATTGTCCCGGACCGCGTCGTACTGCCAGTTGTTCAGCAGATGAAACCGCAGCCAGCGCTCGTGTTCCATGCGGCGGCACAGATCCCGCGTCTCGGCAGAAGCCGCGGCAAAGGCGTCGGCGGCGCGCCTGCACTGCGCGGGCGAGAGCGTGCCGTCCGCCCCGTCTCCCAGCAGGAAGCGGATCTTTTCCCGCAGATGGTCCGCGCTCGCCAGATTGGAGCGGCGGGTAAAGCCGTTCAGGTCCTGCCAGCGCGGTCCGCTCCCGGTCTGCGCGCGGTAGATCTCGTGCAGCCGGCGCGCGGCGGCGTCCAGCTGCTGGCGCATCACCAGTTCCGGCGTAAAGAGCGCGGCGTCGCTGCCGAACACGGTCGCGCCGGAAAACGGGGCAGACAGCCTGGCGGAGACGTCGCCGCCCACGGGGAAGTGCTGCAGCAGCTGGGCCGCCACGGAAGCGGTCTGCGCCTCGGTGCGGCAGCAGAGGATGATGCGGTCCGCCGCGGCGAGCAGGCCGCCGTCGGTGTTCCAGGGCTTTTCGATAAAGTGCAGGCTGTCGTTCGTGCTGTCTTTGGCGCCTACCGTCACGACCTGGTCCAGATAGGGGTGGTTGCGGCGGAAGTTGCCGAAATCGCCGAAGACCACGTAGGAGATGCGGCTGTAGGCGTGGATCACGTTGTTCTGCAGTCCCTGCAGCAGCACGGCCTCCGCGTCGGGGCCGTCGCCGATCAGGATGATCTTTTCGGACACGGAACGGACGGGATGCTGCTGCCAGTACAGCCTGGCCAGGCAGCTGCTGCGGTCAAAGAAGGTGAACTGTTCGGAAACGGTATCCGGGGTATGATCCGACCGGCAGAAGATCCTGCAGGGAAGGCCCGAAAGCGTTTCCGCCAGGGCCTCGTTTTTGCTGCCGTCTTCGCTTAAAAAGAAGGCGCAGGTGCTGCCGTTTTTGTGCAGGCGCACCAGTTCGGCAAGGGGCAGGTCCGCCGTGACCGCGCCGGCCGGCAGCGGCAGGGCGCCGTCCCCGCTCTGCGCACCGGCAAAGACCGTCAGGGCGGCGGGGTCCTCTTTTTTTAGATTTTCCGCCAGCGCGAAGGCGGCGGCCGAACGGTCCGCAAACAGGTACCACGGCCGCTTTTTCGCGGCGCGCAGGCGCAGCAGCGGAAGAAAACGGCCGCGCATCAGCGAGACGATCAGCCCCACTAAAAAGACCAGCAGACCCAGACTGAGGAGCTGGAATACGGTGCCGATCAGGCGGCCGGCGGCCGTGACGGGGAAGGTGTCGCCGTAGCCCACCGTGGTGAGCGTGGTGAGCGCATACCACAGGGCGTTGGGAAACGATGTGATGGTGGCGTTCGGGGCGCCGCGCTCGGCAAGCCATAGCAGAAAGACGAGCAGCAGCAAAACGGCGGCGGCACAGGCGCCGAGCAGGATGCGGCGGGACCGTTCAGTCATGAGAGGCCTCCTTTAACATGGCCGGGATCAGCATTACGTTGTCGACGTCCATGGCCTTGTAGTCCTTTAAGACGCCTGTCACGGCCGCTTCGCGCGCGGCCAGGGCGTCCAGTTTCTCCCAGTCCACCAGACAGGCGTGCTGCCGGTTTACGGGATCCTTGGTGATGCGCAGCGTGGGCGTGCCGGCGGCCTTCTGTGCCTGATACTGCGCAGCGCGGGCGTCAAAGACCTGGTCCGGCATGGCCGTATAGCCCATGCAGTAGTGGAAGGCGCACCAGCGCAGGTGCTCCATGCGGCCGAGGTTTTCCAGGACTTCCGGCGCGGGCTGCCAGTTCCCCTGCGCGGCCTGTTCCACGGTGCAGCCGGTGGCGGCCAGGAAGGCTTCCAGAAAGTCCGCGCTGGCGCGGCAGCTGCAGCGGCTGAAGTAGTCGCAGACGGCCCAGTCCTCTTCCACGGACCTGCCCGCGGAGAGATTGTACCGGTGATTGAGCAGCATCGCCCGCGCGTCCATCCGGGACAGGTCCAGGACCGCGGGAGAGAGCAGGCGCGCGTGTTTCGGCAGGCCGGTCTCTTCTTCCAGCCGGCAGATGCCCTGCTCCGAGCAGCTCACCACGGGGACGCGGCGGCCCAGGTCGGCCAGAAAGCCGGTCAGATCGCGCAGAATCTCTGCGTTTTCCAGCTCATTTCCGGTGCAGACGGCCACGTAGTTGATGGTATGGGCGTTTTTGGCGAGATACTGATAGGCTTCGGCGCTGCGGGCGTCGGTATCCAGAAAATGAATGTCATAGTTTTCGCGGATCCCCGGATAGCGGAAGAAAAAGCTGCCGGCCAGCTGCGCGTGATCCAGGGAGAGCACCTCGGCGTGGAAGGTGCTGCCGGCAAACTGGCCGTTCATCAGCAGACTGCGCAGGACCGCCTGCCCCGTGCTGCCGAAGCCGACGATCACCGCGGAAAAATCCTCCGCGGCGGTGCCGTCCGGGCGGAAGGTCATCGTCTGGCAGGGCGGGTACGTGTTGACCAGCATCCGCGCGATCAGCTCGGAGCGGTTGACGGAGAGCACGGAGCCGAAGCCGGCGGCCTGGCCGGGGACGGTCTGCAGTTTTTCCCCAACGGACGCGTCGTCCGTCAGGATGGTGAGCGTGGTCTGGGCCGGCGCGATGCCGCGGGCAAACAGCGCGTCGCGCAGGTCGGAGGCGAAGCGCAGGTTCTTTACCGGGTCGGCCTCCAGGCAGTAAAAGGCGTATCTGCGGGTGCCTGGCCGGATGCCCAGCTTCTTTAACAGGGCCGGGGATGGCGTCTGCGCCGCGTCGTCGGTCAAAAGCAGGCCGCCCATGCGCATCACGCGGGCGGAGAAGGTGTCCTCGCCGCCGGCGGCGATCATCACGGTGGCCTGTTTTTTGGGCAGCTGTTCCGCAAAGCTCACGCTGTCCGCGTTCACGCCGAAGATCAGGTTCAGGTCGCCGCGGTTGATCAGCAGCAGGTTGAGCGTGCGGATAAAGTTCTTGCCGATGCCGGAGACGACCGCGCTGGCCGTGCAGTACAGAGCCAGCAGATGCGTGAAGTAGATGAGGATCTGCATGCCGTCCGTGGCCAGCAGCGGGATGGACGAGATCGTGCCGATCTCGTTGCGGCCCAAAAACATGCAGAACACGGCGAACAGGGTGCGCACCATGGTGCGAAGGGTGCCGCCGAACAGGGCGTAGAAACCGTATCCGTAGAAGAAAAGACCGGCGAGGCCGACAAAGGTCAGGACGATCCCGTTGATGCGCGCGATGAATTTCGGCTTAAAGCCGAGGGAGATCAGCAGCAGCAAAAACAGGACGGCGGCAACAGCGTATACGACGGCAAGGGGCATGGGATCCTCCTCGATGGCAATGATACATAAAGGTAAAATTGTTTCCGAAAGTAATGTAGCACATCCCCTGCGCGCAATGCAAGATTGCGGCCAAAAGGAAAATAAAAGTGAGCGCGGCCGCTCTTCGTGATATACTATGGTTGTCGGAGCATCCGCACGTGCGCACACGCTGCGGAAGGACTGTGATAAGGAGAAAGACGATGGGAAAATTTGTACTGGACTGGAGCAAACCCTGGCAGAAATTTTTTGAAGAGATGACGGCGATCCCGCACGGATCGTATCATGAACAGCCGCTCAGCGACTATCTGGCCGCCTTCGCGCAGGCGCGCGGGCTGGCCTATAAGCAGTATCCCTGCGGGAACGTGATCATCTGCGCCCCGGCCACAGCCGGTTACGAGGACCACGTGGGCGTGGTGCTGCAGGCGCACATGGACATGGTGTGGGAGAAGACGGCGGAGAGCACGCACGACTTTCTGACCGAACCGTTAAAGCTGCGCGTGGAGGACGGCTGGCTGATGGCCACCGACACCACGCTGGGCGCCGACGACTGTACCGGCGTGGCCTACATGCTGGCCATTCTGGACGATCCGAAGCTGCCGCACCCGCCGCTGGAGTGCGTGTTCACAGTGAGCGAGGAGACCGGCATGGAAGGCGCGTTCCTGATGGACCCCGCCGACCTGACCGGCAGACACTACGTCTCCCTTGACGGCGGCGGAGAGGGCAAGTCCACGGTGATCGCCTCCGCGGGCGGCGTCAAATGCCAGGAGACCCTGCCGCTGCACCGCATCGCGACGGACCGTGCGGGTTACGTCCTGACGGTGACGGGACTTTCCGGCGGACACTCCGGCATCTGCATCGACCAGGAAAAGGGCAACGCCATCCGCATCTGCGCCCGCGTGCTGGACGCACTGCGCGCCTGCGGGCCGCTGTTTCTGTCCGGCATTGCCGGCGGCGACAAGGACAACGCCATCCCGCACACCTGCACGGCGGTCTTTACATCATACGCTGCCAAGGCGGACCTGGAGCGTACCGTGGAAGAGATGGCGCAGACCGTAAAGGCGGAACTGCAGTATTCCGATCCCGGCGTGACGGTCACGCTGGCGGAGGGACATGCGGATCATCTGATCGACCCCGCGGATACGGACCGGCTGATCGACTTTCTGCTGCTGGTGCCCGGACCGGTGCGTCACCGCAGCGCGGCCATAGAAGGCCTTACGGCGGCCTCCGAAAACCTGGCTTCCGTGAAGATGAAAGAGGACGGTGCGGTGATCTCCGTCTCCCTGCGCGCGGAGCGCGAGTCCTACCTGCAGACGATGGCAAAGGAACTGAAGATGCTGTCCGCGCTGTACGGCGGCACCCATTCCGAATACGGCCGTTATCCGTCCTGGGCCTATGAGGAGAAGTCCGGCATGCGCGACATCTTCTGCAGCGTGATGGAAGAGCTGACCGGCGAAAAGACAAAGCTGCAGGCCGTGCACGGCGGCCTGGAGTGCGGCGTGTTCAAGAGCAAGTGGCCGGACATGGAGATCGTCACCTTCGGCCCGCTGGCACAGAACGTGCACACGCCCGAAGAGCGCCTGAACCTGGAATCCTTCGACCGCTGCTACGGCCTGCTGTGCAGCCTGCTGGCCCGCCTGTGACCTGAGGACACGGGGACGGTCCTTCCTGTCCTCACTTGAGGACACGGGGACGGTCCTTCCTGTCCTCACTTGAGGACGCCCGGGACCGTCCCCGCTGTCATAACTTGAGGACGCTCGGGACCGTCCCCGCTGTCATGGTCCGCACGTCATGATCGGCAATTAAAAGGGAGACGGTGTTCCGTCTCCCTTGTCTTATCTTACGAAAACGTCGCGCTGCGGCTGTCCGGCCGCATCGTCACGCGCTCAGCCGCAGGCCTCGATAAAGGCGTTGAAGAGTTTGTGCTGCTCCGCCACGTTGTACATCTTTTCCGGATGCCACTGCACGCCCACCACAAAGGGATGGCCGCCGCTCACTTCTATGCCTTCCACGATCCCGTCTTCCGAGACCGCCGTGACGCGCACCGGCGCTTTGGCCTCCCGCACCGCCTGGTGGTGGAAGCTGTTGACGCCCACGGTCTCCCCGAACACGCGGTACAGCCAGCTGTCCCGGTCGGTCACCGTGACGCTGTGCACGGCCAGTTCGCGCGGGGTGGTGAGGATGTTGTGATGGAGCAGGCCCTCGCTGGCCAGATCCTGGATCAGGCTGCCGCCGAAAGCCACGTTTAAGACCTGCATGCCGCGGCAGATGCAGAGGATGGGCTTGCCCTGCGCGTAGGCGTAGCGCAGCACGTCCAGGTCGTAGTCGTCGCGCTCCGGGATGATGCGCCCGCTGGCGGGACTTACGCGCTCTCCCCACAGGGCGGGATTCAGGTCGTTGCCGCCGGTGACCAGAATGCCGTCCATGCGGTCGATGAGCGGGTGCAGGACCGCAAGGTCCATGGTACGAGGCAGCAGCACCGGGATGCCGCCGGCGCGTTCGATCGCGTAGTTGTAGTCCGCGGACAGGTATTCGCTGTGGGAGCCGGGGCTGCCGAGGGGGGCGTTGCGGCCCAGGTCAAACCGCGTATCAAAATTGATGGTGATGCCGATAAAAGGTTTCATCTGGATCCTCCGGGGCATGGGATTTGCGAAAATCGCTGCCGTGATTATCCCACCTGTTTGTAAAAAAGTAAAGGGCAGCCGTATGGTAAGCGGCACAAAACATGGACGCAATGCGGGTACGCCCGCTGTTATTCGCGCACCGCTGTGCTATAATGAGCGGGGCGGTTTTATGCCCGCCCATTTTTGCAGTGGAGGAGAGTATCATGCCAAAACTCAGCGAACGCGTCGGGACCTTTACCGATTCCGTGATCCGCCGCATGACGCGGATCAGCGACGAAGTGGGCGCCATCAACCTGTCCCAGGGCTTTCCGGATTTCGATCCCCCTAAGCCCATTCTGGACGCGCTGGCTCGGGCCGCCTATGAGGGGCCGCACCAGTATTCCGTAACCTTCGGGGCGCAGAACCTGCGCGAG
>CACZPX010000072.1 GCA_902783095.1 uncultured Lachnospiraceae bacterium | reverse complement strand
TACAGGCGGTAGCCCTTGTCCGTGGGGATGCTGCCGGCCGAGGTATGCGGCTTGACGATCAGGCCCATCTCCTCTAAGTCGGACATCTCGTTGCGGATGGTCGCTGCGGAAACAGAAAGCCCCGCCACCTTGGATATGGTGCGGGAGCCCACCGGTTCGCCGGTCTCCTGATAATTCTGGATGATCGCCAGCAATATCTGTTTTTTCCTGCTGTCCAGTTCCATGGCTTCCTTCCTGTTGTTAGCACTCATTCAACTGGAGTGCTAACATCTGGGTATAAGATAGCACCCCCCTGCCCCTTTGTCAACAGAAAAAGTGGGGAAAATTCTGTGAAATGATGGTGAAGAGATGAGGGCCGGTCACAGCGGCCGCACGCAGAACATGTTGATCGCGCGGGACATGCGGATGTCCTCGCGGGTGATCATCAGTTTTTCCTGCAGTGCCGCGTCCGTGGGGAGCGGGCGGTTGGAAAAGATGCATTTGATGACCACGGGCGAGAGGGGAAACGTGGAGATGCCCAGCAGCAGACCGTAGGTCTGCGTGCGGTTTTCCATGGGATTCATGGCGTAGATGGACACGCACTCCAGCGCGTTGCTCTGGTTGACCAACGAGTAGCTGGTGAGGATGTCGTGATACTCCACCGTTCCGTAATAGAGCGCGCGGCAGTCCTCCGGCGCGTGGACCGACGCGATATCGAAATACATCACCGCGGAGGTCTGCTCGCCTCCGCTATTGATCCGGATCAGGCTGGTGGTCGCCCGGCTGCTGCGGCCGTCGTAAAAATACAGGAAGGTCTCGTCCGCGGCCAGGCTGCCCCGCGGTTCGGCGGGCTTCTTTTCCAGAACGGAATAGTCCAACAGCTGCCCGATCTCCACGTCCAGGGCGCGCGCGACGTCCGCCAGTGCGCCAACGTCGATCACGATCTCGCCGCTCTCGTATTTGGAGACCGTCGACTTGGTCTTATGGATCCGCCCGGCCAGTTCCTCCATAGTCAGGCCCTTGATCTTCCGGTACAGCCGGATCTGCTTTCCTACGTGCGTGCTGACGTCCTGCATTTTTGTTCCCCTTTTCGTGTGCTGCCGTTTTATCCGCCCGAGACGCTGCCGGGCCTGACCGATTCACGGCTTTCCGCGCCGCTTCCGGTATGAAAAGTCCGAAGACGGGACCGAAGCTCGGTCAGTCCCGCAGCGTGCCGAAATATACCGTCGTGACGTTCGGCACGTTCAGTCTGCCGTTTTCCGCAAAGCGGTCAAAGATCCGGTCGATCTCCGTACGGTAGGCCGGATAGTCCGCCTCTCCCTCTTTTGGAGAGTGGGAGCTGGACAGGCACCGGATGGCAAACCGCTCCCGGTCGTAATGCAGCGGGTTGTCAAACGCCAGGCGTTTAAAGTGTTCCCGAAAAAACCGGCGGATGCGCACGTCGTCCTTTTGAAGGCCCATGTTGAACCCGTGAAAGTCCCTGCCGTACGCGGTATACAGCGCATGGATCGCCTGCGTGACCGGGGCTTCCATGTCCCGCTCATTCCAGATCAGAAACACCAGGCAGTTCTCCTTTCCGATGCGCAGGCACTCCCTGCGAAAATCCTCTGCCGGGAACCAATGGAAGGCCTGCGCCGCCGTGACCGCATCCATGGAATGCGCCGGCAGACCGGTGGCACCGGCATCGCCGGCGACGGAATGAAAGCCGTCAAGACTGCCAAGCCCCGCTTCCGCGGCGCGGCGCATGTCCGCGTTGGGCTCCACGGCATAGACGTCACAGCCCAGCTGCAGCAGCTGCCCGGTGAACTTGCCGGTGCCGGAGCCGACGTCCGCCACCCGGCTGCCCGGCGCAAGGCCGCACGCATCTTTTAACCACTGCAGGAAACCGGCCGCGTAGGCGGGCCGGCCGGCGGCATAGAGGTCTGCCTTGCCGGAAAAACGTTCAACGGAATTCTCTTTCATGTCTGCGCCTTTCTGTCTCTGCTTCGGATCTCGTTCTGCCCGGCGTGACCACTCTGCGTCAGCGGCGGCACGCAGGCATGACGTTTCTTAAAAATCAACTTTTGGACGAATTACGGCAAGCCGGAAGTGCCTTTCGCTTAAGAATCCAAAAAGCAGGCCCGTTATGTTTCCTGACAGGAATTTTTTTCAGGTTTTGTTTCTTCTGACGGAATCCGTCCGATTTGAATCCTACCGCATCTTCTGTTATTTTTCAATTATGAAAAAACACGCCGTCATAAAAGCCTTTGTCCTTGGTTTTGCCGTCTTTGCCATCTTTTTCGGCGCGGGCAACCTGATCTTCCCGCCCTACCTCGGCCTGGAGTCCGGGGGCAGCTGGTTTTCCGGCTTTTTGGCCTTCTCGCTGGTGGATATCGGCATGGCCATCGCCACCGTGATCGCCATCATCCGAAGCGGCGGCGACACCACCGCGATCTTTTCCCGCCTGGGCAAAAAGCCCGCCGTGATCCTGGCAGGCATCGCCATCATCTGCGTGGGGCCGCTCATCGCGATCCCGCGCACCTGCGCGACCACCTTTGACATGAGCATCACGCACCTGCTGCCGGGTTTCGGCATGATCCCCTTTACGGCGGTCTTCTTTGCGCTCACCTGCGTGCTCTCGCTCAAGCCGTCCTCCATCGTGGACATCATCGGCAAGTTCTTAACGCCTGCCCTGCTCATCTCGCTGCTGATCCTGATCGTCAAGAACCTGATCGTCCCCATCGGCACGGTCAAGGCGGGCATCGGCGCCGCAGCCGTCAAAGAGGGCTTTATGCAGGGCTATCAGACGCTGGACGTACTGGCGGCCGTCTCCATCACCTCCGTGATCGTGGCCTCCTTAAAGGATCAGGGCCATACGCCCGGCCGCGCCATGACGAAGCAGGCCGTGATCTCCTGCCTGATCGCGGCGGCAGGCCTGTTCATCACCTACGCGGGGCTATGCTATCTGGGCGCTTCCGCCTCTTCGCTGTACACCACGTCCGACTACTCGCAGACGGAACTGATCGCCGTGCTCTCCCAGCACGTGCTGGGCTACGCCGGCTACGCCATCCTTGCGGTGATGGTGCTCTTTGCCTGCCTCACCACGGCCATCGGCCTCACTTCCGCCTCCGCCAACTACCTGACGGACGTCACAAAGGGCCGCATCTCCTACAGGGTCTGGGTGGTGATCATCTGTGTCTTTGACGCGGTGATCGCCAACATGGGCACCGTGGCCATCATCAACACGGCCGCGCCAATCTTAAACCTGATCTACCCGCTGGTCCTGACGCAGATCATCCTCACCTATTTCGGCAAATACGTGAAAAGCAACGCCGTCTTCCGCGGCGCTGCGCTGGGCGCCCTGCTCTGCTCCGTGCTATCCCTGCTGGATGAAAAACTGATCGGCACGGGCTTTATGAAGCAGATGCCGCTCGCCTCCATCGGCCTGGAATGGGTGCTGTTTGCCGTGGCCGGCATGCTGATCGGCCTGGCTGTCGCCAAAGTAAAGAAATAACAGACGCGGGGACGGTCCTTTCTGTCCTCACGCGCGGGCGCGTGAGGACAGAAAGGACCGTCCCCGCGTCTTCACCTTTTTCTCTTGTCTTTCGGCTGTTATTCCGGCAGGCCGGCGTAGGTCTGCATCGGCTCTTCCCCGCGCAGAACGCGGAGCATGCCAAGCGCCAGGGCCTCCATCTCAAACTCGCCCGGCATCACGACCACGGGCGCCATGGCCTGCACGTAGCCGGCGATCTTCTCCGTGAGCATGGCGGAGTGCGCGATGCCCCCGGTCAGGATGATCGCGTCCAGCCTGCAGTTTAGGACCGGCGCCAGGTTGCCGATGCCCTTGGCGATCTGGTAGGCCTGCGCGTCGTAGACCTTTGCGGCAAGCTCGTCCCCCGCCGCGATGCGGCGCTCGATCTCGCGGCAGTCCGCCGTGCCGAGCCAGGCCTTCAGGCCGCCGTTGCCGCGCTGCTTTCTTACGATCTCTTTTTTGGTATACTTCCCCGAAAAGCACATGTCGATGATATACAGGATGTTGGTGCTGCCAGCGCGCTCCGGGGAGAACGGGCCGCCGTCGTCGCTGATCACGTCGATGATCTTCCCGCCGCGGTGCGCGGAAATGGAGATGCCGCCGCCCAGATGCGCGACGATCAGGGACAGGTCTTCATAGCTTTTGCCGTTTTCCTCCGCGTAGCGGCGTCCCACCGCGCGCGTGTTCAGCACGTGGCAGAAGCTCTCCCGCTTTACCTCCGGGAAACCGGTGATCTTGGCGATGTCCTGCATGTCGTCGGACGAGACCGCGTCGTAGATGATGGCCGGGATCTTAAGCGGCGCCGCCGCAGCGTCCGCCATCAGGGCGCCCAGGTTGGAAGCGTGGGTGATGAGTTTTCCGCTTGTGATGACGGCCTTCATCACGTCGTTGACCGCGTAGGCTCCGGTGTGCAGGCCGGGGATCATGCCGCCGCGTCCGACCACGCCGGACAGCGTATCGGGGTCGACCGCGTGTGCCTCCAAAGCCCGACGTACGGCGGCGTTTCGCATGGGCAGCTGGTCAAACAGCGTCGCGCAGGCGGACAGTTCTTCATCCGCATGCACGATGTTCTCGGAAAAGAGCGCCTGTTCGTTCTCGTAAACGGCGATCTTGGTGGACGTGGAACCGGGATTGATGACAAGGATCCTGCTCATAGGTGCCTCCCTTTGGCATTTTTTCTGAACACATCAGTAATCCTAACACATGTTCCGAAAAAGAACAAGGCGGGGCCGTCCTTTCTTCACGGACAGCCCCGCCCTCTTTTCATTGCGTATCTCGCGGGATCACCGGCACAAACTTTGCCTCGTTCATGAGCGGATGCCCAAGTGTAATGGCGCCTGGTACCGGGCACTCCATCACGCAGCAGCCGCAGTAGTAGCACTCTCCCGGCCAGGCGACCACGGGGTGCGCGCCTGGATCCGCGGAGGGCACCAGCACGTCCACCTGGCAGACCGCTGCGCAGCGGCCGCAGCCGATGCACCTGCCGGCATCAAAGCGGATCGGTCTGGCGCTGCACGGGACCACGTCGTAGGTGAAGGAGGGAGCGTCTTGCGGCCGGCCGGCTGCTTTTGCAGGTCCCGTTGCCGCAGCGCTCGCCTTACGTACCGTTTCCGCCTCGCTTTGCAGATCTGCTTTCAGGCTGCTTGCCGCCTGCGGGGCGGCAGCTTCTCCAGCCGTTTCCGCCTGCCTTTTAAGGCCCTGCGCGCCGTGTTCCGCGGCGGCGTAGCGCGCCTCGCGCTCCGCGATGTAATCTGCGTTGTGCGCGGTATAGCCCGCTTCCAGGTCCCCGAAATAGTCCGGCGCAAGCGTTCCGGTCACCACCCGGCCGCCTTCCTTCCGGATCGTAATGAAATGCGCGTCTTCCGGCGGATCCATGGCCGGATAGTCCGTCCGCTCAAAGGAGAGCGGCACAGAGCCGGACTTTCTCGCCCTGCAGGCCTCTAAGATCAGCTCGCACACGTCCATGATGTCCAGCACCTCGTGGATGCGCATCAGATCGTGCGGGTTGTCGCAGGAAAGCAGCGGCACAAAGTCCTGCCGGTAGCTTTGCAGCAGGTCCAGCCCCTGGGAGAGCAGCGACTCGTTCTTGACGCCGCCGCAGTAGTTCTGCATCAGTTTGGAGACGGCAAAGTTCAGTTCCTTCCAGGACCGGCCGTTTTCGCGGTCCGCAAACAGCGGCGCGTAAAGCCTCGCGCGCTCCGCCTCCACCTGCGCGGGATCGACCGCCGGCAGTTCCTCCGGGCGCAGCGCCGCGGCGGCTGCCTTTCGGCCGGCGTAGTAACCGGTCGCGGCCGCAAAGCCGGCGCAGTCGGAGGCAAACAGCTGGTCTCCCGCCGCGTACAGGCCGTCCAGGTTGGTCTTCAGATCCCAGTCGTTTACGATGCCGCCCGGCGCCCCGAAGAGCTGGCGCTCCTGCGGCAGAAAGGCCGCGGACTTCCAGCCGGTACCGTAGCTTTGCAGCATATGCTTTTCCGGATCGAAGCCGCGCGCCGTATAATTCTGCAGAATGGGGATCTTGGTCTTGCCCTCTTCGCCCACCATCAGCCCCCAGATCGCCCGGCGCTCGTGCGCCGGCATGCGGGAAAGGTCCGCGTAAAAAGGCAGTTCATAGCCGCGCCGGACCGCCTCGTCAAACGGGATCGTCTCCGGCCCGCGGTATTCGTAGCGCGGCTCATCTATCACGCCGCCCTTTAAAAAGAACTTCTGGCCCGGCGCCGGACGGTAGCGCTCGTCCACGGTCTTCAGTTCCCGGCCGTCGCGGTCCACGTAGGGCAGCTCGCGCCCGCGCGCGTCCACCATCGTGGCCGCGTACCAGGTGTTGTGGTTGTTTCCGGTCCCGTAGGGCGGAAAACTGCGTCCCGCGGCGGAAAACTCCCCGGGAATGCTCTTTTCCATCATCGTAAAGGCCACGCCGGCCCGCCAGCCCATGGCGTGTCCGCTGCCGATGGACTGCATGGGGCGGAATTCGCACAGCCCCGTCAGGTCCGCGTTAAACAGCCAGATGCGCGCCGGCCTGGACATGGCGAGCACCGTCGCACCCGCGTGAAAGACCGTGAGCCTGCCCGTGCGCACGTTCATGCCGACCGCGCCGACGCAGCGCTTTGTACCGCGATCTTCCGTTATTTCGTCATTTTCCGCCAT
>CACZPX010000071.1 GCA_902783095.1 uncultured Lachnospiraceae bacterium | reverse complement strand
GTCAGCCAGTCCAGCCCGCAGTTGCGGGCGTAGGTGCTGCCGTCTTTGGTCACCATGGCGTAGGAACCGAAGGCGTCCGTCAGCCGCTTGGCCTCTGTTTCGTCGCCGTCCGCGAGCATCATAAAAAAGGCGTCCTGCAGCGGCACGTAGGCCTCCAGAAAGCGCGCGTACTTCTCCCGCTTTTCATCCATGTCGGAGTGGTAGTTTAAGTCCTCCTCAAACGCGTTGATCAGATAAAAGACGTCCTGCAGCGACACGCCGCCCCGCATCACCTGCTCGGCCAACGCGCGGTAGAACAGTTTGGAAAACGTCAGGAAGATGCTGTTTTTCATCTCGATCTTGGCCACCGTGCGCGCGTCTGCCAGCACGGCATCCTTATCGATGATCTGCGGCTCCAGGTCGTCCCGGTTGTTCTGCAAGTAGTCGATGGAATACAGCAGATTAACGATCTCGGTCCGCTCCGCTTCCGTCTCCGCATAGAACATGGCGTACAGGCGCTCCGGGTCCACTGAAAGCGTCAGCTCCTCCACGGCGGCGTTTTCGTATTCCGGCCGCAGCATCGCGATCAGGTCCAGGCTCTTTAAATACCCCACCATGTTCTGATACACCAGCGCCGTCATGGTCTCCCAGCGGTTCATGGTCAGTTTTTCCGCGGCGGCCTCGTACAGCCAGTTCCAGTGCAGCGAATTGACCGCAAGGTCCTCAAAATACTGGCTCGGTCCGATCTGCGTATAGTCCTTGATCTGCGCGTCCGGGCACATCCGCTGGAACAGGTGGTAGATCTCGTGTTCGTAGGTCTTTTCTTTGGCGTTTTCGCCGGTGAGATAGGTTTCGATCGTCTTCAGATCGATGATGATGGTCCCGTCTTCCAGTACGCGCGCGTTATAGGGTTTGCGCAGGTCGTTCACCGTAAAGTCGTAGCTGTCGATCCCGACCGCGCTGATATCGTTTAACAGGCTGTAGATGCGCAGCCGGTCCGCCTCGGTAAAAATATCCGCGTTCTTTGCCGCCATTTCATGGATGATATCCGCGATCAGGGCGATCTCCGCGGGGTCCAGCGCGAACAGCCCGGGGGTCTCGGCCAGCACACGCCGGTTGTTTTCCTCGATGGCCTGCCGGATCTGCGCGGCGGAGGGGATCTCGTTTACGCCGCAGATGGGGTCGTCAAAATGCTCCGCCTGGTGCGCCCGCGCATCCTCATACCGCGCCTCCGCCTGCCGCGCCTCTTCCACGCGGTAGGCCTGTTCATAGGTGTAGGAAACCTCCATCCCGTCCAGAACGGCCATGAGATCCTCAAAGGCCGCCTGCCCCACCGTCACCGGTTCCGGCACGTAGGGGCCCTGCGCCAGCCGCCGGTCCGCGTTGTCGTTTCGCTTGGACTGCTGATACTCATAGGACCGCGCGGTGATGACCGTATCCAGCGAGACGTCGTCCATATACAGCATGGCGTTGTTGCTGGGGCCGGGTTCCCCCGCGGTCTTTCCTTCCGTATTTCCGGCGGTCGTCTGCTCCGGGGACGCTTCCGTATTTGCGTTCTCCGTCTGCGCGGGCTTCTCCGGCAGGGAGGAGGGCACAGCCGCCTGCGTTGTCAGATCCGGCTGCGTGCCGGCTTGGTTTTGGGATGAGTCCGCGCCCCCGCAGGCCTGCAAAAGCAGGCAGAGGATCAGCAGCAAAAGGACGCCGCGGCGTCTCTGCAAGATATGACGGATAGGGTCCCTGTTCATCCCGCGGCCTTTCCTCCCCTTTCAGAATTGTAATACAAAAGCGCTGCCAGGATCAGCACGTAGCCAACGATCTTGGCCGGCCCCAGGGCTTCCTTTGCCACCACCAGGCCCAGAACGCTCGCCACCAGCGGGTTGACCACGGTAAAGACCGCCGCCGTTTCCGACGGCAGATATTTCTGCCCCACGGGCTGAAAGGCAAAGCCAAAGCAGCTGCACACCAGCGCCAGCATCAGGACCATAAACCACTCCCTGCCGGTGTCCGGCAGCGAAAAGTTGCCCTGCACAAGCGCCGCCGCCAGCGCGATGAGCCCCATCACGCCGATCTGGATGATGCCGATGGTGAGCGGGTCCCCCTTTGCCGCCACCTTTTCCGTGGCGACGATGCACACGCCGTAGGACAGCGCCGCACTGATGGTCAAAAGCAGGTAGGGGTTAAAGCTGTCCGTCACCTGGCTCAAGGACAGAAAGCCCACGCCGGTCACGGCGATCAGCGCGCACAGAAGCGTCTTGCCGCGCGGCCTTGTGCGGGTGAGCGCCGCCACGTACAGCGGCACCAGCACGATGGCCATGTTTTCGATAAAGGCCGCCACGCCGGAGTCCACACGGCGCAGACCGTACATCTCGCAGAACATGCAGACCATGTACAGCACGCCCAAAATCACGCCGCCCCGCAGGCTCTCCCTGCTGCAGACCCGGATCTTTTTAAAAAATACCGCCGCCAGCACCAAAAAGGCCGTCAAAAAGCGTACGGCCATGATGTTTTCCGGCGTCTGCGTCTGCAGCAGCGTCTTGGAAAAAAGAAAGGATGTTCCTCTCGCGGCAAATACCGCAAGGAGCAGCAGTTTCGCCCCCGTCTTAGTCATCTTGCTCCCGTTCCCCGCAGTGCGGGTCCGCCGATCTTTTCGGGCAACGCCCCCGCATTACAACAGGACGGCCGCGTCCCCGCAGTGCAGGTAGTGCAGCTGTTCGCCCATCACGTCCTTCATCCAGGCGTAGGGCTCCTCCCCCGTGCAGTGGCAGGTATAAAAGGCCGTATGTTCATACGCAGAGAGCGCTTTCGCCGTCTCCCTCGCGTATGTCTGATCATCTTTCGTATAAGGAACGCCGTGGCGCATCAGATGAAAACCGCCAAACACCGCGTCCGGCGCCCCGCCGTACAGCTGCGCGTAGCGGTCCAGCACGTTCAGCACGCCGTGGTGCGCGCAGCCGGAAAACAGATACCGGCCGTCCCCCTGCGTGATCACCAGGCACTGCTCGTGACGGAAATCGTCGCGTGAAAGCCCCTCCGGCGTTTCCATCATCAGATGGCCGTTGGTGGGCGGGCCGGGATGCTCCCAGCCGATACCTGAAAAGAGCGAAAGCTCCGCATCGATCTGTTCAAAGGGGCCGGCAAAGCGAAGGCGGGAAGCCGCAGCAGGCGACTGCGCCTGCAGTTCCTCCGGCACGCTGATATCCCGCGGCGGCTCTTTGCTGGCGGAATAGTGACGCTCAAGCGCGGCAGGCAGCAGATACACCGCCGCCGTATGATTGACCGCAAAAAATGCCGGCAGGCCGCCGCCGTGGTCCGAATGGCCGTGGCTTAAG
>CACZPX010000070.1 GCA_902783095.1 uncultured Lachnospiraceae bacterium | reverse complement strand
TGCCGGCGGTGCTGACCGTGGCCAAGGACATCCGCATCCCGCGGATGCCGTCCGTGGCGGCGCTGCGTGCGCATCCGGAGGGGGAAACGCTGGTGTGGACGGCGGCGGACGTGGACGCGGATACCGCACGCACGGGGCTGAACGGCTCGCCCACCCAGGTGGTGAAGACCTACGTGCCCGACCGCGGCAGACAGACGGTGGAGCTGGCTGGCGATACGGCGGCCAAGGCGGCGGCGCTCGCGGAAATGCTTAAGAGTGAGGAGGCCGGCAGATGACGGCTGTATTGAAGATCGATCGCGACGCGTGCATCGGCTGCGGACAGTGTGTGTTTTCCTGTCCGTCCGGCGCACTGCGCCTGGAAGACGGCAGGGCCGTCGTAAACGAGAACTGCGTACTCTGCGGCCTGTGCCGCGGCAACTGCCCGGTGGAGGCGATCTCCATCGAACGCGGCGCGCCGGCGGCCGAAAAGAAGCAGGAGGCTGCGGGCGGCGTGTGGGTCTTTGCGGAGACGGACGCGGCCGGCGCGCTCTGCGCGCCGGAGCTTGTGAGCGCGGGCAGGCGGCTGGCCGACGCGCGGGGCTGCACGCTCACGGCGGCGGTCTGCTGTCCGGAGAATGGAAAAGTTTTGAAAGAACTGGTGGCATACGGGGCCGATGAAGTGCTATACTCTAACCGGTCCGTGCTGACCGCGGCCGATACGGAGGCCTGCATCGGCTGGCTCTGCGGCCTGATCCGGGAATATAGCCCTGAGATCGTACTCTATCCGGCCACGTCCTTTGGCAGGACCGTGGCGCCGGGCGTGGCGGTCCGGCTGCAGACCGGCCTGACCGCAGACTGCACCGGCCTGGACATAGAGCCGGAGAGCGGGCTGCTTTTGCAGACCCGTCCCACCTTTGGCGGCAACCTGATGGCGACCATCAAGTGTCCGGACGCGCGGCCGCAGATGGCTACGGTCCGGCCCGGCGTTCTGCCGGCGGGCGCTTATGACCCCGACAGGACGGGGCGCGTGGCCGAGGTCCCCTTTGCGGAGACCGCCGGCGCGGTGGAGATCCTGGCCCAGCTCGCAAAAGAAGAGGGCGCGTCCATCCGGAACGCGGAGCGTCTTGTGGTGGTGGGCCGCGGCATCGGCTCCAAAAAGAACCTGGCGCTCGTCCGGGAATTTGCCGGACTCATCGGGGCGGAGATCGCCTGCTCCAGGCCGCTCGTGGAAGCCGGCTATCTGGAATACCGGCACCAGGTGGGGCAGACCGGCGCGAGCGTGTCTCCCAAACTGCTCGTCAGCATCGGCGTCTCCGGCGCCATCCAGCACCTGGCGGGCATCGGCGGCGCGGAAAAGATCATCGCCGTCAACACCGACCCGCAGGCGCCCATCTTTTCGGTGAGCGACGTAAAGGTGGTGGGAGACGGCCTTGAGATCCTGCGGGAACTGATCCGGCAGCTGCGCGCGGCCGGCTGAAAAAACATACAAAGCCGGACCGGCGGTCTGCCGGACGGTCGGTTACAATACATAGGTCTAAGTTTTAAAAGGAGGGTCATCCATGATCAGAACCGATGTATTCACCCCTTCGAGATTCACCTCGGAGGGCAACAAGATCAAGGTAAACGGCAAGGTCGTCAACTACCATACCGTTTGCGAGGACACAGTCTTTTATGATGACGAGGGCAAGGCCGTCGCTTCGATGTTCACCTATTCCTACTTCCGCGACGGCGTGAAGGATCTGGAAAAGCGCCCCGTGATCTTTGCGTTCAACGGCGGTCCGGGCACCTCTTCCATGATGGTCCACACCGGCTACGTCGGCCCGACGCGCTTAAAATATTCCGACGACGTGGACGAGGACGGCACGCCGCTGCCGCCCTATGAATCCTGCGACAATGAATACTGCCTGCTGGACGTGGCGGACCTGGTCGTGATCGATCCGGTCGGCACCGGTTTCGGCCGCCTGCTGGACGAGAGCAAGAAGGACTGGTTCTGGGGCATCGAGGGCGACGCCGCTTCCTTCAATACGCTGATCCAGAAGTGGCTGGACCGTTACGGCCGCTGGAAGAGTCCCAAGTATCTGATGGGCGAAAGCTACGGCTGCACCCGCGCCGCGACCATCGTTGGCATGAGCACCTTCGGCAACGATGACCGCGCGTTCGGCACCGCCTTTGACGGCGTGATCTTCATCGGCAACACCGTGACCAACGGCCAGTTCTTCGCGGACAAGAAGCCCGTGTATCCCGGCATCCTTTCCATGCCCACGCTGGCGGCCGTGCACTGGTATCAGAACCATCCCACCGACCAG
>CACZPX010000069.1 GCA_902783095.1 uncultured Lachnospiraceae bacterium | reverse complement strand
GTCGGCGCTGCAGAGATCGAATCCCTGGAGCGTGCCATGCGGGCCTATTCCCATCCGTACGACAGCCCGCTCGTCAACGACGCGCCGCTCTTCTATTACTATGAGCAGCTCTCCGCGGAACAGCGGAAAATATACGACGCCATCCTGATGGCCGCGGAAGACCCGTCCGGCAGTTTTTACGTGTGCTATCAGTCTCCGGTCAGCCCCGACACGACGACATTCTGCACGGACGTCCAGCTGGTCTTCAACAGTGTCATCTTTGACCATCCGGAGCTCTTCCATCTGTATGAGCAGAAGCGGCTCTGCTGGAACTATGATGAAACCGCGGGGGCTCCCTGGGCGGTGTACTTTTTCATGAAGGAGTACCCGGATTTTTACCGGAAGACCGCCGTCTTCAACAAAGCGGTCAATTCGTTTCTGTCCGACATCGACACGTCCGGATCCCAGCTGGAGATCGCCCGCCGCGTGCACGACAAACTGATCGCTTCCGTCTCTTATGACCGTGACCTTGCGGACCGGAACGTTGCCAACGACCTGGGCCATACCGCCTACGGCGCGCTCGTGGCCAATTCCGCCGGAGAGCCCTTCCACGCCGTATGCGACGGCTACTCCCTGGCCTACAACTACCTGCTGCAGCAGCTCGGCATCCCCGCCGTCCTGATGGTCGGCTGGGCCGGGCCGGACGAGACCGGCAGCGGCAGACACGCCTGGAGCCTGATCTGCTGTGACGGCAAGTGGCTGGAGGTGGACGCGACCTGGGACGATTTCGGCAACACGATCGAGCGCCTCACCAAAGACAACAGCAAATGGCTGGATTACTGGCTGGAGATCTATGAGAACGCCTCCCTCCGCGACCTGCGCGATCATTACCTGTTTGCGGTCCCGTCCGCGACGATTCGGAACTATAAGGCGCCGGCGGCGGAAAGCATCTACGTTTCGAAGGACCGTCTTTGGAGATTCCACGTCCTGACTGATTCCGTACACGTCCGGTACACGGAGCGCGAGCCCGGTGCGCCGCTTGGCATTCTGACCGGTTCCGCACCGGTCTCCAAATGATCTTCCATGAAACCGCGCCTGTTCCGTTCTTTCATCGCCCTGCTGCTGTGTGCCGCGCTCGCGGCATCGGCCCTGTGCGGCTGTCTGCCGGAGGTGGCAGGAAAGTCTGATACCGCCGCAGCCCTGCAGGCGGAGAGCACCGGCGCCCCGCAAAAGGCTCCTGCTTCTTTAGCGGATGAGTCCACGGAGGATCCGGACTTTCTGGATTACGACCTTCCGGAGGAAGAGACGACGGCGGAGCCCGCCCCCGCGGACGAACTGCCCGCGGACGACGGACAGGATTACGCCCGTGCCCTGGCAAAGAAAAACCAGGACCGCGCGCCGGAGCAGGCCGTCTTAACGCAAAGCCCCGGCCTGGCCGCTGCGCCGCCCAAGACCTGGACCGTGATGGTCTATATGATCGGTTCCAACCTGGAGAGCCAGTACGGCAGCGCCACAAAAGACATGCTGGAGATGGAGGAGGCCGGGCTGGACCCGGAGCAGGTGAACCTGCTGCTCTACACCGGCGGCGCGCGCACCTGGAAGGGGGACGTCCCCGCCGACCGCAACTGCGTTCTGGATATGCACCGGACGGGTGCGGACCGCATCATCGCCGCCACGGACGGCAACGCGGACATGGGCTCCCCGGAGACCCTTGCCACCTTTGTACGCCTGTGCACCGAACTCTACCCCGCCCGTCACACCATGCTGATCCTCTGGGACCACGGCGGCGGCCCGCTCTGGGGCTACGGTTCCGATGAACTGTTCGGCTCCGACGCCCTGCTGCTGTCGGAAATGAAAGAGGCCATGCAGGGGACCGCCTTCGGACGCGGCCGGAAACTGGACTTTATAGGCTTTGACGCCTGCCTGATGGGCTGCTACGAGAACATGGCCCTCTGGCGGGCCTTTGCGGATCACTATATCGGCTCCGAAGAACTGGAACCCGGCGACGGCTGGGATTATCATTTTCTGAGCGTTTTAAATGAGACGGAGGATCCGCAGGCGGTCGCGGACGCCGTCACAACGCACTTCTATGAGTATTACAGCGCCAAAACCACGGACGTCTACCGGCCGCAGGTGACCCTTTCCTGCACCGATCTTTCCCAGGTCCCGCAGGTCACCACCGCCCTGCGCGCCCTGTTTGCCCGCATGGCCTTGGGCGTGCAGACCGGCAAATACGCCGCCCTGCAGCAGGCCCGCAGCGCGGCCTTAAGCTTTGGCCGCGTGGAGACCGTTTCCGCGGGGTCCTACAGCTACGACCTGGTGGACTTAAAAGACCTGGCCATCCGGCTTGCCGCCCTCTACCCGCCGGAGGCCGCCGCGGTGACGCGGGCGCTGAACGATTTTACCGTCAGCCAGGTGTCCACGGTGGACGGCGCCGGCGGCGTGAGCCTGTTCTACCCCTGCGAAAACAAAGGCCAGTTTGAAAAGATGTCCGGACAGTACCGGACCGTCAACGTCTCCGCGGACTATTCCCGCTTTTTGGACAGCATCGCCGCGGAATGGCGAAGCGCCAAGAGCCGCGACTGGGTGCTTGGCGAACTTTCCGTAACAGACGGGGAGATGCAGCTGCAGCTGACGGAAGATCAGCTGCAGAATATGTCCTCCGTCTACTATTCCGTTCTGAACTACGATGAAAGCGGCTGCCTGTTTTTGCTGGACAAGTGCAGCCTGACGCCGGACAGGGACGGCGTGGTGCATATTCCCGCGGACCCGCAGGCGTTTTACCTGGACAACGGCAGTCCGGACCGCGGCCTGTGGCCGGTGGAACAGACCGGCCGCTCCAAAAACCGGCTGTATTTCCAGACCGTAAGCATGCAGCTCTATTCCGATCCCAGCCCGCTGGAACACCAGGAGGACCTGGTGCGCAAGAATGTGTCCCTGTCGTTTTCCACCGACCTGAACGGCGGCGACTTGAAGATCGGCAGCATCACCTCCACGGCGGAGAGCTTCGACACCCTGGGCAAGGAGACTTTGGATCTGGGCGACTGGGAAGCGGCAGCGCAGACCGCGGCGCGGATCGTGCCAACGCGGGATCTGCAGGGCCGCCTGCTGCCGGCCGCGCAGTGGAACACCAACGAGCTTACGTCCATCCGCACCGCCCCCTACGACGGGTCGTTCACCTTTGGCCTGGCACCGGTCTCCCAGATGTCGGAGGCCGCCGTATGCCAGGTGGTGATCGAGGACGTAAACGGCGAAGCCTACGCATCCGAACTCTGCCCCATCCGTTCCGCTTCCTATGAGCCGGTCTCCGTAGATACGGAAGACGGCACGTTTGACTATCTGGTGTACGCGGACCACGCCGTTCTGATCGGTTTTTCCGGCTCGGCCAAAGAGCCGGTGATCCCCGCCGTGGCCGGCGGACAGCCCGTGACGGAACTCTATTCCGGCGCCTTCGGCACTTTTACCCTGTACGACCAGTTCGGGTATTCTCCCATCACCGGCGTGACCCTGCCGGACACCCTGAAGATCCTGCACCGCAGCGCGTTCCAGCACTGCCGCAGGTTGACGGAGATCCGGCTGCCGGAGGGCCTGACCACCATAGGCGACAACGCCTTTTCCGGCTGCACCTCGCTGCAGACCATCGTCCTCCCCTCCACCGTCACGTCCATCGGCAAAGCGGCCTTTGACAGCTGCGCCGCCCTGCAGGAAGCGGTCCTGCCGCCGACGCTCTACTATCTGGGAACGTCCGTCTTTTCCAACTGCAAGAGTCTTAAGACGATCCTTGGCGACGCGGTCTCCGGCTACCGGCTGTCTGACGGCGCCCTATACGACGCCTCCGGGACGGTCCTGATCGCCTTTCCCGCGGCACGGACCGGCAGTTTTACCGTTCCGGACGGCACCAAGCGGATCGCCTGCGCCGCCTTTAACCGCAGCAGCCTGTCCGAGGTGCACTTTCCGGAGGGCCTGACGCACATCGGCAACTACGCCTTTTACTGGTGCATGGACCTGGCCGTCCCGGCCTTCCCGGACAGTCTGGTGTCCGTCGGCGCGCACGCCTTTGGCGCCTCCTTTGGGCAGATCCGGCAGGAAGACATCCCCGAACCCGCCGAACTGCACCTGGGTCCCAGTCTGGAGTCGATCGGGCCTGGCGCCTTTGACGGACTGGCGGCCCGTTTCTTTACCGTGGACGAGGCCAATCCCCGCTTTGCCGCCTCGGACGGCGCCCTGACCAACAAAGCCAGGGACACGCTGCTCGCCTACGCGGCGGACCGGAGCCTGGTCTTTTCCGTTCCGGAGGGCGTCACCGCCTTTGACTGGACGGAGCTGGACCCCTTTGAAAATTATCAGAGTATCTTTGACCGGACCCTGGTCCACGTTCTGTTCCCGGACTCGGTCGCTTCCGTGAGCGGCGCCGTCTCCAGCTACAACGCGAAATACCACAGCGTGATCCACGCGAACCCCGGCACGGCGGCGCAGCGCTACGCGGAACTGTACGAGCTTTCCTACAGTCCGGACTTTTCCTGGACCTGGGAGACAAAAACCTTTGAGACGGCGGACGGCATCGTAACGGCCCGTTTGTACGAAGACCATGCGGCGATCCTGTTTTACCAGGGCACGGCCGATCCGGTGGTCCTGCCGGATACGCTGGACGGCCTGCCGGTCACGGTGCTGGGCGGCGGCGACTTCCCCGTTATGATGGTGCAGTATCCCTACGGAAACGATTACACGGAGCTCGGCTATGAACCGGAGCCCTTTGCCGGTCTGCCGCAGACGCTGATCCTGCCGGACACGCTTACCACGCTGGCCGCCGACTGCCTGTTCGGCCTTGGCGGCATCCCCAACCTGGATCTGCCGGACGGCATCACGCGCATCGAGCGGGCTGCGCTTGACAGCGAGTTCGCCCGGCGGCTGTCCGCCGGGGACTTTCCACCCGCGCTCTCCTACCTGGACGGCGGCTTTATCTGGAACTACACCGGTACCTTCCCCGTCACGCCGGCGCTCACCTATGTCTCGCCGGAAGCCTTTAAGAACAGCAAAAAGATGGCGGGTTTTGTGCAGGAAGGAGAAAACGGGCTCTACTGCGTAAGGGACGGCGTGCTGTATTCCGCGGATGGCAAGACGCTGCTCCTCTGCCCCGGCGGTCTGGTCCGGGACGGCGCGTTCTCCGTACCAGAGGGGACGGAAGCCATCGGCCCGAATGCCTTCCTCAGCACAGAACTGCGCGACATGCGGCTGCCGTCCAGCCTGCGGGAAGTCCAGACGCAGGCGTTTTCCATCAGTTATTATCTGGAAACCGTGACCTTTTCGCCCACCGACGCGCCGCTCTCCATCGGCGACCGGGCGTTTGAAAGCTGCTGGTCCCTGCACACGCTGTCCTTTGCAGAAGGCCTGACGTCCATCGGCCCGCTGGCCTTCAACTACTGTTCGGCGCTTGCCGAACTGTCGCTGCCGGATTCGCTGATCACCATCGGCGAGAACGCCTTCTGGTACTGTTCCGCGTTGGAAACGGTCCGCTTTGGCAGCGGGCTTGCCTATATCGGCGACTATGCCTTTTCCGACTGTGCCAAGCTCTCCGGCCTGACGCTGCCGGATTCGCTGGTGACTGTCGGTGCCAGCGCCTTCCAATGTAAACAACAGGATCCTCCCCGCGAGCCCTTCGTTCTGCACCTGGGTCCGAACCTGCGCAGCATCGGGAACTGCGCGTTCATGGGCCTGCCCGTATCCGCCTTTGACGTGGATCCGGAAAACCGCTTTTTCCGTTCCTCCGCCGAGGCAGAGGGCGGCACGCCCGGTCTGCTGCTCTCCGCCAACGGTTCGCAGCTGATCGCCTGCCCCTGCGCCATGACCGGCACCGTCACCCTGCCGGCCTGTGTCTCGCAGACGCAGTACGGTTCCTTCGGGCTCTGTCCCGGCGTCACAGAAGTGGTGATCCCCGACACCGTGCTGTTCCTGTCTCTTGGCATGTTCACGCGCTACGACGAACGACGGCAGGACCCGGAGACCGGAAAAACCACGCACGTCTATTACTATCTGCAGACCATCCGCTGCACGCACGGTTCCTACGCGGAAAACTACGCGATCACCCGTGAGATCCCGTACGTGGCGGAGTGAGGAGCAAAGAAAAAAGAGAGCCACGCGGAACACGCCGTATGACTCTCTTTTTTTGCGGCATTCGCCGCGGGATCAGGCCTCAAACGGGAAGCGGTAGTTAAGTCCCAGGCGGTCGCGCAGACCCGTCATCTCTTTCTGCACGGACTCGCCCACCGGCACGCCCTTGTCCTTCCGTTCCAGCCAGACCAAATGCTCCTTTTCTCCCGCGGTGTAGATGCGGTCGTGGCCGGGCGCCTTGGCGCTGGCCCGCAGCGCGCGGCAGATGTCTCCCGCCGTCTTTTTAAAGATTTCCTTCCCCATAAAGGCGTCCGGATCCACCACAAAGAAGAAGTGTCCCAGGCGGTACATCTGCGGCTTGCCCTCCGGCGATACGCCGGTCAGGTCCTTCATAAACTTTCCGCCGGTGAGCGCGGCGGAGAGGATCTCCACCACGGCCGCATAGCCGTAGCCCTTGTAGCCGCACATCTCGTCGCCGGGGCCGCCGCCCAGGGGCGCGAGCGCCGCGGTGCCGTTTACCAGCATGTCAAGGATCTTAGCGGAGTCCGTAACGGTGCCGCCGTCGTGCGTCACCACCATGCCCGCGGGCGTATCCTTGCCGATGCGGGCGTAGTATTCGATCTTGCCGCGCTGCACGGTGCTCGTGGCGCAGTCCAGGCAGAAGGAAAAGTCCTCGTCCGTGGGCAGCGCAAAGGTGAGCGGGTTGGTGCCCATCATGTTGTCCACGCCGAAGGTCGGCGCCGTGGACGGGCGCGCGTTGGTGCCGGTGATGCCGATCAGGCCCTGCTTTGCGGCCATGTCGGCCCAGTAGCCCGCAATGCCGTAGTGGGTGGAGTTCTTGATGGCGCCGCCGGCCATGCCCACCTTTTGGGCCTTGTCGATGAGCATCTCCATCATCCGGTGGCTCGCCACCATACCCATGCCGTTGTGCGCGTCCATCACCACCGTGGTGGGCGTCTCCTTTAAGATCTCGATCTCCGTTTTGGGCAGCAGCGTGCCCTTTTCAATACGGTCGATGTAGATGGGTTTAAAGCGGTTGCATCCGTGGCTCTCAATGCCGCGGCGGTCCGACTCCAGCAGCACGTCGGCGCAGATCGCGGCGTCGTCGTGCGGAACGCCGTAGCGTTCGAATACGTCGATCATAAAGCTGTTCATCATGTCCCACGGGACGTAAGGTCTGGTTTCCATATCGATAGGGGTTCCTCCTCGTTTCAGTCCAATACATATTTAGACCATCTCCGGCCTCCGTGTCAACCTTCAGATCGCCTGCGATAGCGTAAGCGAATCATCAGTTGAAAGTAGCGCGAGGCCGCCTGTTGAGTATAAGAATGCTTATAGACTGTCTTCATTATACT
>CACZPX010000068.1 GCA_902783095.1 uncultured Lachnospiraceae bacterium | reverse complement strand
TAGACGGGCACGCCGTCCACGACAACGCTCTGTTCCGTCTGTCCGTCTTTGGGCGTCCGGACCGCGCCGTCCGGCCCGTAGGTGCGCAGATCGGCGAGTATCCTGTCGGAGAGCTCCTTCGAACTCTGATAGGCCGTCCAGCTGACGCAGGTGAGCGTATCGCCTTCATAGAAGAACCGCAGATGACCGTTTTCTCCCAGATAGGCGACGTTTTCGAAGCGGAGCATGTCCGGATCGTCCTGGCTCGGCGCGTCAAACTGTGCGGCGATCTGCGCTCTGCCCTGTGTGGACAGCGCGATGATATCATATACGTCAATGTCATGGATCGTCCCCGGCGTTTCCCCGCTTTCCGCCGTTTGCGCCTCGGTCCGTTCGGGTATCGCCGCGGTCTCCTCCCGCTGTTCATCCGTCATTTCGGGAGAAGCCCCCGTCTGCGGGACCGCTGTCTGGTCCCCGTTTAATATGACGGATACCGTCTGCAGCCGGTCCGCAAAGGAAAAGGATGTGCAGCCCTCCCCCGTTCCGTCTGAAGCCTGCAGCAGATACATACCCCACGGCAGGCTGGACAGGACAAAGGTGCCGGAGCCGTCGGTGACCGCCCTCTGTTCCGGCTGCAGCCTGCCGTTCCAGTACCGCCAGGCGCGGATCTGCACGTCCCCGCACGGCTGCCCCTGCGCATCGGATACGCTTCCCTGCAGCCGTCCGAATCCCGAATAGGTAAAATCCAGGTTCTGATACGAGACGATCTGCGTAAAAATCTGGGGATAACAGTAGTCGATCATGCGCTGCGACAGTTTCAGCAGGGTGTAATTGCTGCCTGCCTCCCCGTCCGTCAGCGCGGGATCCGGCTTCAGCATGTCGCCGATCAGTCCCTCCGCCTGCCTGACCGCGGCGACAGCAACCGCTTCGGAAGGGTACGCAATCATGCAGGATGCGCCGTGATCCATAAAGAAGGAGGAAAACTGCGGGTCGGCCCCGCTGTGGCAGATCGCACAGTCGATCACGGTGTTGGGCATCCGCAGATCCGGATACCGCCGCTGAAACCAGTTCGACGTCACGGCAATATCAAAACTGTTATGGAAACGCGCCTCGCCTACCTTAAATGAATAGGTCCAGTACAGGACGAACGACGCCGGCAGGATCTCTTTCCTGTTGTTCTTTAAAACGATGGCGTCCGCCAGGGCTGACTCCGGCAGCCCCTGCAGATCACCAAACGCATCAAACGCCTCTCTGGCGGACTTTAGATCCGGATCGCGGTACAGGATCATACTGAAGAGCTTTGTCCCGCCCGGCCGTTCTTCCGTCAGGCCGTGCGTCAGGATCAGCACCGTGCCGTAATCCGTCAGCGGATCCTGCGCAAAACGGTTCATGGCCTGCGTGTCTTTCACGCCTTTGTTGTACACGGTGCAGCTGCCGCCGAGCTTCTTTGCGGTCTCATAGCCCAGCGTCTCCATACGGACGCACAGGCTGTGCATGACCGCGTCGCTGTCACTGAGCGGCGTCAGTACCAGGACGTCGGGATCCGTCGCAACGTCGTAAAACGAGGGATCGTAAACGAACTGTCCCGACGGCGCGCCGGTCCGGTCCGCAAGGTCTTTCGCGAGCGGCTCCCGCGCGGGATGTGCCCCCAGCATATAGGTCTCCGGATCGTCGCTTACCGTCTCCAGCAGAAAGCCGCCGGCAAGACCGTCCGCAGTGGAAAACCTGACGGAAGACGCTCCCGCCTCCCAGGCGGCCGATACGTCGTTCCGCGCCGACAGCAGCGCAAGCAGCCTCTTCCTGACCGTTTGGAGTTCCCGCGCATCCGGCTCACGGGTCAGCCGCAGCAGATCCTCTTCCGCCTCGGCAGACACTTCGTCCATGATGCCGCACAGACGGTCCGTCATTTCCGGGGTAACGGTCACGGCGCGGTACAGGATCAGATCGGCGGAAACTTCGCCCCCCATCCGCGCCGTAAGGCATTCGGCCGTGATCCCGTCCTGTGCCGCCGGCACCGTCACGCGGATGTTTACTTCCATATTCCCGGCCGCATCCGCCGCCAGATCCTGCCTGTCGACCGTTTTCAGGACCGCTCCGCTTCCGTGCACGATCTCAAGATCCGCGGGCTCCGTGCCGGAAAAGATCCGGACCGTCAGATCCACTTCAGCGGCTTCCCTTGCGGGGAGCTCCGCGGTGTCCGCAAGCAGGACCAGTTTCCGCTCCGCGGGAACGATCTCGGGGGCAGCCGCAGGCGCGGTCTCCTCTTCTGCACGCGGATCGGCGCCGGCCTCCGTGGAGCCGGCAGAAGAACCTTCCCGGACGGTATCATCCTGTGTCCGCGCGGTTTTTTGCAGCAGCCGGATTCCGAAAAACACACCGGCCGCGATCACCAGTATCCCTGCGATGAGCGCCGCGATCATCCATGCCGGGCGCTTTGGGTTTCCTTTCATTGCTCTTCCTCATTCAAAAAAGCGTCCCACAGCGGAGGCGCTTTTTGTGTTGCCTTATCACGACGAAAGCGGACCTTAATCGTCCTCGTTCTCCCAGTTGTGATAGACGTTCTGCACGTCGTCGTCATCGTCCAGCAGATCCATCATCTTGTGGAGATACTTGATCTGGTCCTCGTCGGTCAGCGTGACCCAGGTCTGGGGGATCATGGTCACCTCGGCTTCCGCCATCGGCACCTTCTGTGCCTCCAGCGCTTCGCGGACGGTGGTGAAATCGTCGGGATTGGTGATGATCTCGTAGCTGTCCTCTTCTTCGGTGATGTCTTCCGCGCCGGCGTCCAGCGCCATCATCATCAGCTCGTCAAAGCCGCCGTCAAAGTCTTCCTCGTAGTCCTCTTTGGCAACGATGATCTGGCCCTTCTTGTCAAACATGAAGGATACGCAGCCCTGCGTGCCGATGCTGCCGCCGCCCTTGGTAAAGGCGTTGCGCACGTTGGAGGCGGTACGGTTCTTATTGTCGGTCAGGCATTCCACGATGATGGCGATGCCGTTGGGGCCGTAGCCCTCATAGGTCGCGGTGGTGTAGTTGACGTTGCCGTCGTCGCCGGCCGCCTTCTTGATGCTGCGGTCGATCGTATCGTTGGGCATATTGTTGGCCTTGGCCTTGGCGATGATATCGCGCAGTTTGGAGTTGGAAGCGGGATCGGCGCCGCCGTCCTTTACTGCCACGGCGATCTCACGGCCGATACGGGTGAAGATCTTGCCCTTTGCGGCGTCGTTCTTCTCCTTTTTGTGCTTGATGTTTGAAAACTTGGAATGTCCTGACATAAAGTTCTCCTTTGTTTCTTATTCCTTTTATCTTCTTGCTTTTTGCTTTTCCGTTTAATAGACGCGCGGCACGCGGCGTCCGATGTCGCAGATGAACTCGTAGTTGAAGCGGTCGCTGATGGCCGCAAGGTCGTCCACGCCGATAAACTCATCGCCGTCCCAGCCGATCAGCGTGACTTCGTCCCCTTCTGCGGCGTTGGGGATGTAGGTGACGTCCACCATCATCTGGTCCATGCACACCCGGCCCAGAATGGGCGCCAGGCGTCCGCGGATGATCACGTGGCCGGCGTTGGAGAGCATGCGCGGATATCCGTCCGCGTAGCCCACCGGGATGGTCGCGACACGCCGGTGCGAGGTGAGCACCCTGGTGTGATTATAACTGATGCCCTGCCCTTTTTCCACCTCCTTGATGAAGGTGATGTGGCTTTTTAATTCCATGGCGGGCTTTAAGTTGAGTTTGCGCCGCACCTCGTTGGAGGGATACAGGCCGTACAGGATGATGCCGATGCGCACCATGTCCATGGCGGCCTCCGGGATGTCCAGCACCGCGGCGCTGTTGGCGCAGTGATGGATGGGGATGGGCGCCTCGCCCTCCTCCACCGCCGCGATGAAATCGCGGAAGCGGTCCAGCTGCTTGTAGGAAAAGGTCTTGTCGGCCTCGTCCGCCTTGGCAAAGTGGGTGAAGATGCCCTCTACCTCTATGCCCTCCATCTTGCGGATGGCGCGCACCTCTTCCACGGCCTCCGGCGTGCAGGGAAAGCCGATGCGGTTCATGCCGGTGTCCACCTTAAGATGCAGGACGGCCTTCTTGCCCAGCGAGAGCGCCACGCGGGAAATGGCTTCCGCGTCCTTTAATTTAAAGACCGTCATGCGGATGCCGTTTTCGATCATCTCGATATAATCTTCCCGCCAGGTATAGCCGAGCAGCAAGATCTTGGTCTTGACGCCCGCCATGCGGAGCTCCAGCGCCTCGTCGCTCGTGGCGACGGCAAAGAAGTCCACCGTGCCGGCCAGCGCGTTCGCGATATTGACCACGCCGTGCCCGTAGGCGTCCGCCTTGACGACGGCGCACTTTTTCACGCCTTCCGGCAGCGTGCGGCTGATCTGTTCCAGGTTGTATTTGATATTGTCCAGGCTCACCAGCGCCTTGACGCGTTTCAGATTCGGCATAAAACTCTTCCGATGCCGTCGGCGATGTCTCCCGCCATGACGGCTGTCTCTCCTATTGATTTTGCGGCTTCTTCGCCGGCCAGGCCGTGCAGATACACGCCCGCGGCAGCGTTTTCAAAGGTAGTCCCGCACGATGCGGCGCACCGCGCCCCCAGGATACCGGTCAGCACGTCGCCGCTTCCGCCTGTGGCCATGGCGCTGCAGCCGGACGTGTTGATACATACGGCGCCGTCCGGATCCGCCGTCACGGTCGCGGCGTCCTTTAAGACCACGGTCACCGCGTGGTCGCGGGCGAAGGCCTGTGCACAGGCGACCGGGTCGGCCTTGATGGCCGCCACCGTCTGTCCCGTCAGCCGGGACATCTCTTTGACGTGCGGTGTTATGATAGCGCAGGGAGGGATCTTTGTAAACCACTCTCTGTTTGCCGCCAGGATATTCAGCGCGTCCGCGTCGATGATGAGCGGGACACGCACCTCCGCAAGTGTCTTTAAGACCAGCTCCGCGGCGTAGGCTGCGGTGGAAAGGCCGGGGCCCAGCACCACGGCGTCCGCGCGGGACAGTGCCTCGGAAAGCTTCGCGGCGCGCAGATTTTCCGTATCATAGCAGGTGAGGACCGCCTCCGGAATGCGCTGCTGCAGCGGCACGCGGTTTTCCCAGGGCGTAAAGATCTCCACCAGACCCGCGCCGCTCCGGTACGCGGCCAGCGCGGAAAGAAAGGCCGCGCCGCACATGTTCACGGAACCGGCGATCACCAGCACCCGTCCGAAGGTCCCCTTGTTGGAGTCCTGCGGCCGTGTAACGAACGGCAGCAGATCCTCTTTTTGCGGTATGCGGACGGCGTTTTGCGGCAGCCCCACGGGCGGGATCCCGATATCCGCGCAGAGCAGTTCCCCGCATAAGGTCCTGCCGGGATACAGAAGCTGCCCGGTCTTGACATACTGAAACGTCACCGTAAGATCGGCCGCAAAGGCCTCCCCCATCACCGCGCCGGTGCGGGAAGAGACGCCGCTCGGGACGTCCACCGCCGCCTTATAGGCCCGCATGGCGTTCATTTCGCGGACGGTCTG
>CACZPX010000067.1 GCA_902783095.1 uncultured Lachnospiraceae bacterium | reverse complement strand
TTCCCTAAAGGGATGAGCGTCACTAAACTCCTCCTTCGCTTCGCTCGGACTCGTTAAGTGTCACTCTTTCCCATTCCAGCAGTAGGTGCAGAGCTCGCAGGCGGGCAGCCCGATGGCCTCGATCACGCCTTCGATGGTCTGGAACTCCAGCGACGCCAGATCCAGCTCCCTGCAGATGACCTCGCGCAGCTTCCTGCCGCGCTCCGTCTCCCCGTTGCTGTATTCCTCGATATGTTCAAAGCCCTCCGGGCCCTCCAGCTCCATGATCACGCGGCGCGCGATCAGTTCCATGTCGCTGGTGGCGCGGGAGAAATTCAGGTACTTGCAGCCGTACATGATGGGCGGGCAGGCCGAACGCATGTGCACGGACTTGGCGCCGTTCTCGTACAGGAATTCCACCGTTTCCCGCAGCTGGGTACCGCGCACGATAGAGTCGTCCACAAAGAGCAGGTTCCTGTCCCGGATGAGTTCGTTCACCGGGATCTGCTTCATCTTGGCGATCTCGTTGCGGTCGGTCTGGTTCACCGGCATAAAACTGCGCGACCAGGTGGGCGTGTACTTGATAAAGGCGCGGGCAAAGGGCAGCTTGCTGCCGTTGCAGTAGCCGATGGCGTGAGGCGTTCCGGAATCCGGCACGCCGCCCACGTAGTCGATCTCCATATTCTTGCCGTTCTTCGCGTCGTTGGCGGCCATGATCTCGCCGTTCTTGTAGCGCATCATCTCCACGTTCACGCCCTCATAGGTGGACGTAGGATAGCCGTAATAGCTCCACAAAAAGGCGCAGATCCGCTTCTCTTTCAGCGCGGGGGACAGGACCGTGATCCCGTACGGATCGATCTTTACGATCTCGCCGGGGCCCAGTTCCTTTTTGTCCTCATAGTCCAGCTTCTGGTAGGCAAAGGACTCAAATGAGACCGCGTAGCCGTCCTCCCGCCTTCCGATCAGGATGGGCAGGCGGCCCAGCCTGTCGCGCGCGGCGATCAGACCGCCGTCCTCCGTCAGGATCAGGATGGAGGCCGTGCCCTCTATCACCTCCTGGGCAAAGCGGATACCCTCGGTAAAATTGTCTTTGGTGTCGATCAGTGCGGCGATCAGCTCGGTAGAGTTGACCTTGCCGCCGGTCATCGCATTAAAATGGCCGCAGCTTGCCCCGAAATAGGTCTCCAGCAAAGCTGCGGCATTGTTGATAATGCCGATGGTGCAGATGGCGTAGTTTCCCAGCCGGGACTTGAACAGCAGCGGCTGGGGATCGCTGTCGCTGATGCAGCCGATCCCCGCGTTGCCCTTCAGTTCCTGGAAAACGTGCTCAAACTTGGTCCGAAACGGCGCGTGCTCGATGTTGTGGATCACGCGCTGCAGACCGATCTGTGTATCGTAGGCGGCCATACCGCCGATGCGTGTGCCGAGATGGGAGTGGTAGTCCACTCCGAAAAACACGTCCGTGATGCAGTCTTTTTTAGAAGTAATGCCGAAAAAACCGCCCATCTTACGCCCCTTTTACTCAGCGTTGGAGATGGTGATCTTGTCCATGATGACGGCATCCTTCTCCAGAACCTTCTTCGCGGCCTTCTCGCGGTCGGCCACCAGTCTCGCATAGAGTTCCTCGTCGGACACGGCGATGATCTGCGCCGCCAGGAGCGCCGCGTTCTTTGCGCCGTCCACGCCCACCGTCGCGACCGGGATCCCCGGAGGCATCTGAACGGTAGAAAGCAGGGCGTCCAGCCCGTCAAAATTGGAAGACTTGCAGGGGATGCCGATCACGGGGAGCAGCGTATTCGCCGCCATGGCGCCCGCCAGATGCGCGGCCATGCCCGCAGCGGCAATGATCACGCCGAAATCATCCGCCTTGGCGTTTACGGCAAAGGCTCTGGCCTGTTCGGGCGTTCTGTGCGCGGAATAGACGTGGACCTCAAAGGGAACGCCCAGTTCCGTCAGGGTATCGGTTGCTTTCTTGACGACAGGCAGATCGCTGTCGCTGCCCATGACGATGCCGACTTTCTTCATTATGATTAACCTCCTTCTGCTTCTCCGGTTTTACTGCTGGATGGTGCTCTTGTCCTTCTGGATGACGTCGTGCGCGCCGCCCTCCACGATGCTCGTGGCGGACACCAGCGTGATCTTGGCCTTCTGCTGCAGCTCCGGAATGGTAAGCGCGCCGCAGTTGCACATGGTCGAACGAACTTTGCTGAGCGTCATCAGCACGTTGTCTTTCAGCCTGCCGGCATAGGGAACGTACGAATCGACACCTTCTTCGAACG
>CACZPX010000066.1 GCA_902783095.1 uncultured Lachnospiraceae bacterium | reverse complement strand
CACCGGCTCCTTTTAGAGCGACGCGCCGAACGCCCGCAGTTCGGCCAGCTTTTCGGGCGAGCCGTTCTGCTTGCCGTACGCCGTGAATACGCCCATATTCTCCAGCTGCAGGTAGTCCATGAAGTCGCCCTCCATGGAAAACAGCGCGCCGGTATACATGTCGGGGCTGCCGGAGCTTAGGATCATCGCCACTTTTTTAAGCCGCGGCGGCACGTTCGGCTGCGTCGCGTTGGCGTAGAAGCGGTCTATGGCGCACTTTAACTGGCCGCTGATATTGTGATAGTAGATGGGCGAGGCCAGCACCAGCATGTCCGCCTCCTCCATCAGCGCGTAGATCTCAAACATGTCGTCCTTCTGCACGCAGACCCTCGGCTCCACCCTATGGCAGTGCTCGCAGGCCAGGCAGCCGGCGATCTTCTTTCTGCAGACGTCCACCACGTTTACCGTGTTGCCGGCAGACTCCGCGCCCTCTTTAAAGGCCGCGACCATCTGCGCCGTGCTCCCCTGCGGCCGAGGACTGCCGTTCAATACCAGAATGTTCATCTTATTCTCCTTCTTTTTATCCGCCGCAGCGGTCCGCGTCGCGCTCCCGTTCCGGCGTCTGTATCTGTTGATCTTTTCCTGCACCTTCAGCATAGCCCATTGCGGTGGAACGTACAAATGGTTATAATTCATATCATGATATGCGTTACTGTCATATCATTTTGACAGAATCTTCCGCGGCGGCCCGCCTGACGCTGCCGGGAGCAAAAGGAGAACATCTATGGAGATCCGCACCCTTCGGTATTTTCTGGCCGTCGCGCGCGAGGAGAACATGACCCGCGCGGCCGAACTGCTGCACGTGACGCAGCCGACGCTGTCCAAACAGTTAAAGAGCCTGGAGGAAGAGCTGGGCAAAAAGCTCTTTACCCGGCACAGTTTCAGTATCCGCCTGACGAACGAGGGCATGCTGCTGCGCGACCGCGCGGAGAACCTGATCGCCATGGCGGACAAGATCGAGCAGGAGTTCGTCTCGCTGGACGACGTCACCGGCGGCGAGCTGTACCTGGGTCTGGCGGAATCCCGGCAGATCAGCTATCTGGCCCGGGAGATCCGCCTGGCCAAACAGAAGCTGCCCGGCCTGCGCTATCACATCACCAGCGGGGATACGGAGCAGGTGACCGACAAGCTGTACAAAGGGCTGCTGGACTTCGCCGTGCTGGCGGAGGAGCCGGACCTGCTGCGTCTGGACTGGCTGCCCTTTCCAAAGGCGGATATCTGGGGCGTCGTGATGCCCGCGGCCGATCCGCTGGCACAGAAAAAGGTCATCCGTGTGGATGACCTTGTGGGGCTCCCGCTCTTCTGCTCGGAGCAGAGCTGGGAAAAGGATATCCCGCAATGGGCGGGCGTTAAGATGCGCGATCTGACGCTGGAGGGCTCCTTCCGTCTGGCCTATAACGGCTCCGTCTTTGCCAGGGAGGGCCTGGGCTACCTGCTCACCTTTGACGGCCTGATCGACACCTCGCCGGAAAGCGGCCTGGCCTTTCGCCCGCTGGCGCCCAGACTGGAGACCCGCCTGTATCTGTGCTGGGGCAGATATCAGACTTTTACGCCCATCGCCGAACGGTTTCTGACGCAGGTAAAGCAGCATTTTTCATCGGCCGCGTCCCTGTAAACGTCAGAACATATGAGGCTGCAGTACCTCTGTCTCGGGTACCAGGACCTCCTTGATGGACCGCTGGCTGACCCAGCGCATCATGTTGGTGGCGGAGCCGGCCTTGTCGTTGGTGCCGGAATGCCTGCCGCCGCCGAAGGGCTGCTGCCCCACCACGGCGCCGGTGGGCTTCTCGTTGATATAGAAGTTGCCGGCCGCCTGCGACAGTTCCTCCGTGATGTGAAGGACCGCGCCGCGGTCTCTGGCGTACAGCGCGCCGGTCAGGCCGTATTTCGTTCCGGAACCGCACAGGCGGATCGCCTCCTCCTGCTTTTCGTCCTCATAGACGTAGATGGTCAGGACCGGTCCGAAGATCTCTTCCACCATGCTGCGGTAATCCGGTCTTCCGGCCAGGATGACGGTGGGCTGGATAAAGTAGCCTACGGAATCGTCGCACACGCCGCCCTCTAAAATCTCCGCGTCGGCGTCCTCTTTTGCCGCATCGATGTAGCCTTTGATCCGGTCATAGGCCGCGCGGTCGATCACGGCGTTCAAAAAGGCCTTGGGATCCCGGATATCGCCGGCGTACAGCCCCTCCATGGCCGTGTGGATCTTTTCTCTCACCTCCGGCCAGATGGACGCGGGGATATACGCCCGGGACGCGGCGGAGCACTTTTCCCCGTTGTAGGTAAAGGCCGCGCGCAGCATGCCGGATACCAGCGCGCTGGTATCCGCGGACATGTCCGCAAACACAAAGTCCTTGCCGCCGGTCTCTCCCACCAGGCGCGGGTAGGTATTGTAGCGCTCGATATGGCTCCCCACCTCTTTCCAGACCAGGTTGAAGACCTCCGTGGAGCCGGTAAAATGAAAGCCCGCCATGCGCGGATCGGTGATCACGTATTTGGAAAAGTCCGAACCCCGGCTGGGCACGAAGTTGATCACGCCGGCCGGCAGCCCGGCCTCCTGCAGGATCTGCATAAAGTAATAGTTGGACAGGCTGGCCGTCGTGGAGGGTTTCCACACCACCACGTTGCCGGCCACGGCCGGCGCGCAGCCCAGATTTCCGCCGATGGACGTGAAGTTGAACGGCGTGAGCGCGGCGACGAAGCCCTCCAGCGGGCGGTACTCGATGCGGTTGATGGCGCCCGGCGTGATGCCCGGCTGCTGTTTATAGATCTCCTGCAGGAAATAGGCGTTGAACCGTAGAAAGTCGCAGAGTTCCGCGATATCGATCTCCGCCTCCCACAGGTTTTTGCTCTGTCCCAGCATGGTCGCGGCAAGGACCCTGTTCCGGTAAGGCCCGGCCAGCAGATCCGCCGCCTTTAAAAAGACCGCCACACGGTCTTCCCAGGGCGTGGCCGCCCAGGCGCCCGCAGCGCGCTGCGAGGCCTCTACCGCCTCCTTCAGCTCCTGTTCCCCGCCGATATGAAGCCGCGCGATCGTGTTGGCGTGCCGGTGCGGTTCGACCACCGGGACTGTCGTTTCCGGAAAGACCTCTTTCCCGCCGATGATCATGGGAATATTGACGGTCATCCTGGCCTGACGCTCCACTTCTTCCAGCAATGCCTTGCGCTCCGGACAGCCCTCCGCATAGTTCATGCAGTATTCGTTTGCCGGCCGCACCAATTGAAAAATGCCGTTGTTCATTGTCCGCACCTCCTGATGTCTGCCCCTCTTGGGGGACAGCTCCATCGTAGCGGAACCGAATTGCATTGTAAAATCGTTCGTTTCAATGTATCATTAAAAAAATCTATGGGCTCACGGAGGCGGAAATGGAACTCAGACAACTGCGCTATTTTATTGCGGTCCAGCAATACCGGAGTTTTACCAAGGCGGCCAACGCGCTGCACATCTCGCAGCCGACGGTCACCGCGGCCATCCGGAATCTGGAGGCTGAACTGAACACGGTTCTGATCGACCGAACCACCTGTATGCTCACGCCTTCCGGGGAAGCGCTGATGCTGCGCGCCGAGCGGGTGTTTATCAACCTGGATACCGTTGCAGCCGCCATCCGGAGCGGGACCTATCAGCAGCACAAACTGTGCATCGCTGTGCCGCCCGTCTCCTGCGCAAGTCTGTACGGTCCGATCCTGGACGAGTTTTCACCGCTGCACCCCGACATCGATATCCGGATCGACGACCGCTGCAACGCGGAACTGCTGGAACACCTGAAGCAGTACGGCAGCGATATCGACGCCGGCTTTATCATCCGTCCGGACACGCTGCCTGACGAGATCTCGTATCTGGATCTTTCCGGCGGGTCCGTCTACGTGCTGCTGTCCGACCGTCATCCGCTTGCCGAAAAAGACGCCGTACGCTTTGAGGACCTCTCCGGCGAACGTATCCTGATGTATGAAAAAGGGACCTCCTACACGGAGGCCCGCATCACCAAGGAGTTTTCACGCCGCGGGATCCCGCTGCACATCTCCCAGTATTTTACCAATATCTCCACCATCACGGACGTCGTTTCGCAGAACTACGGGATCTCTTTCATACTGGAGACCACTTCTCCCACGCTGACCCACATCCCGCACGTCGTCATGCGGCCGTTTGCGGAGTCCGTCGATTACCGGATCGGCCTGATCTGGAACCGCACCACGCACCTGTCCGATCCCTGCCGCGCCTTTATCCGGTTCATAAAGGAGCGCTACGGCCTGCCGGGCAGCCCCGCGCTTTCGGCGCCGCTCAGAGAATGATCCAGTACACGATAAAGTCCGCCGCGATGGCCGCCAGCTCCTGCAGCCCGTCCGCGCACTGGTGCTGCCCAAGGGGCACCGGCTTGCGGCAAAGGACGCCGTGGACCTGTCGGAAACGGCCGGGGAACGGTTTCTGCTCTCCTCCGGGGGCTGCAGCGCGGACCTTTATCCGCTACATCAAAGATCACGCAGACGAGCTGCCCGCGTGATCGGTGTAAGGGTATATCTGATTTTTTAATACGCGGCCTCCCGGAAAGGGCAGGCCGCCTTATTTATCCGAACAGTTCCTCCAGTACGGCCGCCGCGTCCCTTCCGGTCCTGGCCGCAATGGGCAGACCGCCCGGCATCTGCAGCCACTGCCCGGCCAGCACTACGTTCGCGACGCCGGGGATCCGGTTGGACTTTCTGATCGGTAACCGGCGCCTGGGCAGCGCAAAGCTCATAAACGAGCCCATCTCCGTCCCCAGATAGCGCCGGTAGGTGGCCGGCGTCCACACGTCCAGCACGGTGAGTGTACCCGCAAGTTCCGGGAATTTGGCCTCCAATATCTTTTGGGTCAGCCACGCGATGCGGCGCTTTTCCTTTCGGTAGGCCACCATGTTTGTTTTTCGCAGTTCGATATAGTGCCTGGCCGTCTCCTCGTCGCAGTAGACCATGGTCTGCAGCAGGGACTTGCCAGCCGGCGTGTAGTCGGTCTCGTGATGGTCGTTTCGCACCGCCAGATACGCGCCGCCCATGGTCTTATGCAGCGCGCGGGGCAGAGGGAAACTCACGTCGCCGGTGACGGAGGGCTGCGCAAGATCGCAGGCAAAGGCGCAGTGGACCGCGGAAAAGCGCTCCAGTCTGCCGTATTCCTTCGCGAGCGTCTGCGGCATCGGCACGTCCAGCAGCTTTCCGAACACGCAGGCGGGATCCAGCGTCACGATCACCGCGTCCGCAGAAAGCCGCGTGCCGTCCGCAAAGCGCACGGCCGTCGCGCGCCCGCCTTCCAGCTCGATCTGCACCGCCGTTTTGTTTAACAGCAGTGTGCCGCCCAGCGCCCGGTAGCGCTCCGTGATGCGCCGCGCCATGGCCGCGGAGCCGCCCTCCGGCAGGTCCGCATTGTCTCCGAAAAAGCCCGCAGTGGTAAAGATGAGCGCCAGCGCGCCGAAATTGCCCGGCACCAGACCGGCGATGAAGTGCCGGATGAGCGGGTCGTGAAAACGCTTTGCCAGATCTTCCACCGAGAGATTGAAATACTTGAGGATGCCCGGCAGCCGCGCCGCCATCTTTTTGTTGTCGTAGGCCTGATCATGCCCCTTCCCGGCTATACCCTGAAAGCCCTGGAACGTGTCGATCACCTTCCGCAGCGCACGCAGTTCCCCGGCGTCCCGCGGCGAGCGCGCGCACAGTCTTTCGATCAGTTCGTCCAGATCGCGGGACAGTCCCAGACGTTCCCCGCGAAAGTCCATGGTAAAGAGCGCCGGACGTTTGTAGATCTCCACGCCGTCCAGAGCCCCCAGGTCGCACCACAGCCGGTACAGACTGCTGGCGGGGTTGGTCCCCGTGAGCCAGTGGATACAGTTGTCGATATGATAGCCCTGCCGCGCCCAGTGCGTCAGGCTGCCGCCCGCCACGCTGTGCTGCTCGCAAATCACGGTCTCGTGACCGGCCATCTGTGCGTAAATACCGGCGGACAGACCGGCTACGCCGCCGCCGATGATCAGTATTTTTGCCATTGTATCTCCTGTCAGCCCCTCTTCGCCCTATTATAGCAGGGTTTGGGAAAAATGCCAAAGCCTTGAACCCCGGGGACGGTTCTTCGTATTCACCGGACCCTTCAAATTAAAACGGCCGCCGCAGAAACTGCGGCGGCCGGAACAGATCCGATGTGATGCTGTTTTAGTTGAAGCTCTGCTCGGTACGCTCGATGATCTCGTCCTGCAGCTTCTCGTCCAGGTTGCGGAAGTAGTCCGAATAACCGGCCACGCGGACGATCAGTTCCTTGTACTCTTCCGGTCTGCGCTGCGCGTCGCGAAGCGTCTCGCGGTCGATGACGTTGAACTGGATGTGATGGCCGTCCAGCGAGAAGTAGGTGCGGATCAGGGCTGCCAGGTTGTCGATGCCTTCCTGACCGGCCAGAGCGGCAGGGGTGAACTTCTGGTTCAGCAGGGTGCCGCCGGTCTTGCAGTGATCCATCTTGGAGCAGGACTTGATAACGGCGGTAGGGCCGTTCACGTCCGCGCCCTTTTCAGGGGAGATACCCTCGGACAGCGGCTTGTGGGCCAGACGTCCGTTCGGGGAAGCGATCATCACGTCGCCGAAGTACACGTGGCAGGTGGTGGGCAGCATATCGATGTTGTGCTGGCCGCCGCGGTTGTTGGGTCTGCCCGCTACGCAGCTTCTGTAGAGCTCGAACACGCTCTTCATGATGTCGTCCGCATAGTCGTCGTCGTTGCCGTACTTGGGCGTATGGTTGGACACCAGGTTGAAGATGCGCTCGTGGCCTTCGAAGTTGTCGTTCAGGGCCTGGATCATCTCGGCCATGGTGAACTTCTTGTTGTCAAATACGTTGTACTTGATCGCGGACAGGCAGTCGGAGATGGTGCCGATACCCACGCCCTGGATGTAGGTCACATTGTAGCGGGGGCCGCCGGCGTTGTAGTCCTTGCCCTTGGTGATGCAGTCGTCGGTCACGATGGACAGGAACGGAGCGGGCATCATCTCGGCGAAGATCTTCTCGATGACCAGGTTGCCGCGGATCTTGAT
>CACZPX010000065.1 GCA_902783095.1 uncultured Lachnospiraceae bacterium | reverse complement strand
TAAAGGACGGCAAGGAGAAGCTGATGAACAGCGCGCAGGCTCTGTTCTCCAAGATGTACGAGAACATGAACCAGCAGGGCGGCCCGCAGTCAGGTCCCGACATGAACGCGCAGTACCAGAACAACGCCGGCGGCAATAAGGCCGATGACGACGTTGTCGACGCGGACTTCAAGGAAGTGTAAGCGAAACGACGTACACGGATGCACTGTCATCCTGAGCGGAGCGCGAAGCGCGGAGCCGAAGGATCCCGCGCAGGCGAACAGACGACACATACAAAAACCACCAGGGCGGCCCGCAAGGGGTCGCCCCAAGGTGTGTAAAGACTCAGGCGCGGAAGACGCGGGGACGGTCCTTTCTGTCCTCACGCGCCGGCGCGTGAGGACAGAAAGGACCGTCCCCGCGTCTTCACCGATCCGCATCGTGAGTAAAAGATAAGACAACAGGAGAACGCCGACAATGGCTGAAAGCAAGAGAGATTATTACGAGGTGCTGGGCGTCGCAAAGGACGCAGACGACGCAACCTTAAAGAAAGCATACCGGGTGCTGGCAAAAAAGTATCACCCGGACACGAATCCCGGCGACAAGGATGCCGAGGCCAAGTTTAAGGAGGCCTCGGAGGCCTATGCCGTACTGTCCGATCCGGAAAAGCGCAAACAGTACGACCAGTTCGGCCACGCGGCCTTTGACGGCAGCGCGGGCTACGGCGGGTTTGGCGGCTTTGATTCCTCCAACTTTGACGCGACGGACTTCTTCTCCAGCATCTTCGGCGATCTGTTCGGAGGCGGCGGAGGAGGCGGGTTTGGCGGCTTCGGCAGCTACGGCACGCGCAGCGCGAACGCCGCACAGGCGGGCGCCAATCTGCGTACGGCCGTGCGCATCTCCTTTGAAGAGGCCTGCTTCGGCACGGAAAAGGAACTCACGCTGAACCTAAAGGACGAGTGCGACCACTGCCACGGCACCGGCGCCAAAGAGGGCACGAGCCCCGAGACGTGCAAGCGCTGCGGCGGGTCCGGCCAGGTCACGGAGACCAGGCAGTCCCTGTTCGGCATGATGCGCAACATCACGACCTGCCCGGACTGCGGCGGCAGCGGAAAGATCATCAAGGACAAGTGCCCCTACTGCCGCGGCACCGGATATACGCAGTCCCGCAAGACCATCAAGGTGAGCATCCCGGCCGGCATCGACGACGGCCAGAGCGTGCGCGTGCGCGGCAAGGGCGAACCCGGCGTGAACGGCGGTCCCCGCGGCGATCTGCTGGTGGAAGTGGTGGTGAGCGCCAGTCCCAGCTTTTCCAGGCAGGACGTGGACGTCTTCTCCGTCCGGCCCATCTCCTTCGCGCAGGCGGCCCTGGGCGATACCATCAAGATCAAGACCGTGGACGGCGAAGTGGAGTACCAGTTAAAGCCCGGCACGCAGCCCGGCTCCCGCATCCGGCTGCGCGGCAAGGGCGTGCCCTACCTGCGCAATCCCGGCCAGCGCGGCGACCATTACGTCACCTTTGAGGTAAGGGTGCCGGAACACTTAAACAGCGCGCAGAAGAAGGCGCTGGAGGCCTACGACGAGGCCTGCGGCGGCACGCTGGAGACTCTGGAGAGCGGCGGAAGCAAGCTGTTCGGCAAGAAAAAGAAGTGACGATGTTATGAAGTGGAAAAAATACACCATTGAGACGACCGCGGAGGCCGAGGACTTTATCAGCGGCATGCTGGCGGAAAACGGCATAGAAGGCATAGAGGTGGAGGACTCCGTTCCGCTGACGGAACAGGATTACGCAGAGATGTTCGCGGACATCCTGCCGGAGCCGCCCGCGGGTGACGGCACTGCCAGGATCCATTTTTACATGGACGAGGATGAGCCGGAAGAGACCGCGCAGGCGCGTCTTGCGGCGATCCGGGAAGGGCTTGCGCAGATCGCGGGCTTTGTGGACGCCGGCAGCTGCGCCATTCTGGAGGGCGAGACCGACGAGGCGGACTGGCGCGAAAAGTGGAAAGAGGGCTTCCATTCGTTTACGGTGGGCGACATGCTGATCCATCCCACCTGGGAGCCAGAGGCGGACGCCGCCGGTACGCGGTATCAGATCGAGATCGATCCCGGCGCGGCCTTCGGCACCGGCAGCCACGAGACGACCAGGCTCTGCCTGCAGCACCTGGCCCGGACCATGAAGCCCGGCGACAGGGTACTGGACGTGGGCACCGGCAGCGGCATCCTCTCCATCGCCGCCTTAAAGCGCGGCGCGGCCTTTGCCATGGCCACCGATCTGGATCCGCAGGCCGTGGAGACCTCGCTGGAGAACGTGGAGCGAAACGGCTACGGGCCGGAACATTACGGCGTGCTGAAGGGCAATATCATCGACGATCCGGCCGTGCAGCAGGCGGTCGGGACGGGTTACGACGTGGTGCTGGCGAACATCCTGGCGCCCGCCATCATCGCCCTGCAGGGGATGATCGGCCGCCATTTAAAGAACGGCGGCTTTTTCATCGCGTCCGGCATCATCGATGTGAAGGAAGCGGACGTGCTGGCGGCCTTCGCGGCAAATCCCGAATGGGAGGTGCAGGCCGTGGAACACGACGGCGAGTGGGTCGGCATCACGGCCAGAAAGCGGTAAGCGCGCCTGCGGCGCGGGTGCGGCGCTGCAGCCGGACCGATACGGAAGAAAACAGAACGTTTGTTTGCGAAAAAGCGATCGGGAAACGCCCGATCGCTTGATTTGTTTCCGATAGTTCGATATAATAACTTGGATATATTGTTGGGAGGTCGAACGCTTTGGCGCAGAAAAAAACGACAAAGAAGAAGACGACGAAGACGGCGCAGACCAGACGGTCGGCAGCCGCGCAGCGGCGCACGGACAGCGCGATCCGGCGCGAGATCTGGATCTTTGTGCTGCTTGCGGTGACCGTGATCCTGTTTCTGGGCGCGGTGGGCAGCGCGGGCGCCGTCGGCGAAGTGCTATATAAATTCGAACACGGCCTGTTCGGGTCGCTGGGCTACGTCTTTCCGTTCCTGTTTTTCGGGATCATCGTCTACCTGATGATCTTCCTGAAAAAATACGGCCCGATGGCGGTGATCATCGCGGCCGTGGGCACCGTGGCCTTTCTGCTGCTGTGCGGCATCTTTGAGTTCATCAACGGCAAGGGCATGCGCATCGACTATACGCTGGCGGACTACTACCGCCTGGGAACGGACGGCTTTAACGGCGGTCTGTTCGGCGGTCTGCTCTTTAAGATGCTGGTGCCGGGGCTCGGCATGCTGGGCTCCTACGCCATCGTGGTGATCCTGGAACTGGTCTGCCTGGTGTTCATCACCGGCAAGTCCGTCTTAAATCCGCTGCGAAAGGGCGGCAGGAAGATCGTGGAGAGCACCAGGAGCGGCGTGGAGCACTTTAAGCAGGACCGCGACGCCCGCAACGAGGTGCGCGAGCAGCGCATCCGCGAGCGTCAGGAGGCGCGGCTCAAAGCCCAGGAAGAGGAACAGGAGCGCGTAAAGCGCCGCGCCACCGGCGTGGCCCTGGACGGCACGGACCTGATGAAGCCCTACGTGGAGGATAAGACCGCGGCCGCGCCCAAAAAGAAGGACCGCAAGCCCGGTTTTGTGGACGACGTATCCAAAGAGACCACGCTCACCGTGCAGGAGGCGATCGACGCCATGCCCGGCCCGGTGATCGGGGACGACCCGGCCGCGGACTATACGGCGCCCAAAAAGAAGGACGGCAGTCTGGACAGGCTGCTGGCCCGCATGGAGAAAAAGGACGCGGAGAAAAAGGCGGAGCCTGCCGCGGCGCAGGGCGGCGCAAAACCCGCGGGGACCGATAAACGGGGCGGCGAGCCCGCCGTACAGGATCTGCCCTGGGATACGCCCTACGTGGCCGGCCGGGACACCCGGACGCTGAGCGAGCTGGAGGCGCTGGACGCCAGACCGGAGCAGACGCCTTCCCGCAGAAAGACCGGCGGGACGGACGTTCCAGACGGCAGCACCTGGCGGCAGACGGGGGGCAGCGGCATCCTTTCGGCCGGCAGGGCCGCGCGCGCCGCTGCACAGGCCCCCGACTATTCCGAGTTTGCGGATGAGGCCGACAATCCCATCGGGGCGGACTTTATGACGTACGGCGAGCCGGACGAGCAGATGCCGGAGGACCTGGTGGAATCCCTGGATCCCGCCGAGGCGCTGCGTCAGCTCTCTACCGAGCTGCCCGGCCGTGAGGAAAAACCCGCTGCCGGCAAGGCCGCGCAGGAGAGCATCTGGAGCACCGCAAAGAGCGACCGTGAGAGCACGGCGGGCAAGGCCTTCGGCTCCACCGGCGCGGAAATGCTCACCGGCGGCGCGCAGGCGGCTGCACGGATGCCCGGAAAGACCATTACAGGCGGCATCGCCACCCCCGGCGTGGCCAAGCCCATCATCAAAAGAGACTACAAGGCGCCCGGCTTAAACCTGCTCACCGCGCCCGCCGGCAAGACCGGAAACAACAGACAGGAGCTGCGGGATACCGCCCAGACGCTGGTGGATACGCTGCGCAACTTCGGCGTGAACGTGGAGGTGACCGACATCAGCTGCGGCCCCGCCGTGACGCGCTATGAGCTGCACCCCGAGCAGGGCGTGAAGGTGAGCCGCATCGTGGCGCTGGCGGACGATATCAAGCTGAATCTGGCGGCCGCGGACATCCGCATCGAGGCGCCCATCCCCGGCAAGTCGGCCGTAGGCATCGAGGTGCCGAACAAAGAGAACAATACCGTGTGGCTGCGCGAGATCTTAAAGACGGAGGCCTTTACCAAGGCGTCCTCCAAGGTGACCGTGGGCATCGGCAGCGACATCGCGGGCGATCCCGTGGTGGCGGACCTGGCCAAGATGCCGCACCTTCTGATCGCCGGCCAGACGGGCTCCGGCAAATCGGTCTGCATCAATACCATCATCGTAAGCATCCTCTACAAGGCCTCGCCGGAGGAGGTGCGCTTTATCATGATCGACCCCAAGCAGGTGGAACTGTCCGTCTACAACGGCATCCCGCATCTGCTCACGCCGGTCGTGACCGATCCCAAAAAGGCGACGGCGGCCTTAAACTGGGCCGTGGCCGAGATGACGGACCGCTATCAGCGCTTTGCGGACTTCGCGGTGCGCGACATAAAGGGCTACAACCGCAAGGTGGAAGAACTGCGTGAGGAGAAGGCGGACCGGCCGGAAGAGGAAAAGGCCGATCTGCCGGAGAAGATGTCGCAGATCGTGATCGTCGTGGACGAGATGGCGGACCTGATGATGGTCGCGCCGGGCGAGGTGGAAGAGGCCATCTGCCGGCTGGCGCAGCTGGCGCGCGCGGCGGGCATCCACCTGGTGCTGGCCACGCAGCGGCCGTCGGTGAACGTCATCACCGGCCTGATCAAGGCCAACGTGCCTTCCCGCATCGCGTTTGCGGTGGCTTCTGGCGTCGACTCCCGCACCATTTTGGACATGGTCGGCGCGGAGAAGCTGCTGGGCAAGGGCGACATGCTGTTCTATCCCACGGGCTATCCCAAGCCCGTGCGCGTGCAGGGCGCCTTCGTCTCGGACGACGAGGTGGAGAAGGTGGTGGAATTCATCAAGAACCAGCGCCTGACCATGGGAAAGGGCGGCGGCCTGGAGGAGAGCATGGCCCTGGCCGGAAACGGCGGGGGCGGCGCCATGGGCGGGGGCGAGCGCGACGAACTGTTTGAACAGTGCGGACGCTTTATCATCGACAAGGAAAAGGCCTCCATCGGCAACCTGCAGCGGGCGTTCCGCATCGGCTTCAACCGGGCGGCGCGCATCATGGACCAGCTCTGCGAGGCCGGCGTTGTGGGTGAAGAAGAGGGCACCAAGCCGCGCCAGATCCTGATGACGGAAGCGGAGTTTGACGAGCTGCTGAACAACTGACAAATCAGAGGACAAGAGGACAATGATCACACTCAAAAACCTGTTGAACGAGATCGATTATACCCTGGAACAGGGGAGCCTGGAGACCGAGATCACGGATATCGTGAACGATTCCCGCAGGGACGTGGCCGGCGCGCTGTTCGTGTGCCAGAAGGGCACCTCCTTCGACTCCCACACGCTGGCCGGCGAAGTGGCGGCGCGCGGGGCGGCTGCACTCGTGGCCGCGGAAGGGGCCGCCGTGGACGTGCCGCCCTCGGTCACGCTGATCCGCGTGGCGGACACCAGACGGACCTATGCGCTGCTGTGCGCGGCCTATTTTGACTATCCCACCCGCAAGATGTGCTGCATCGGCGTGACCGGCACCAAGGGCAAGACCACGACCACGCACATGCTGCGGGCGATCATCGAGACGGCCGGCGACAAGACCGGTCTGATCGGGACCAACGGCATCACGATCGGGGACCGCCACATCGGGACCCGCAATACCACGCCGGACCCCTATATCCTGCAGCAGTCGTTTCGGCAGATGCTGAACGCCGGCTGCCGTCACGTGATCATGGAGGTCTCTTCCCAGGGCCTGATGATGGACCGCGTGGCGGGGATCCATTTTTCCATCGGCGTGTTCACCAATCTTTCTCCGGACCACATCGGCCCCAACGAGCACGCGAGCTTTGAGGAATACGCGGCGGCCAAGGGGCTGCTGTTCAAGCGCTGCCGCACGGGCCTGGTCAATATCGACGACGAGCACTGCGGAATGGTCACCGAAGGGCACACCTGCAGGCTCAAGACCTTCGGCATATACGGACCGGCCGCGCACAGGGCGGAAAACATCCGCAGCGTGCGGGAAGGCGGCTTTATGGGCTCGGTCTTTGACTACGTGGGCCGGGAGCGCTATACCGTGGAGCTGGGCATCCCCGGCCTGTTCAACGTCTACAACGCGCTGGCGGCCATCAGCACGGCGGAATTTCTGGGCCTGCCCAAGGAAGCCGTAAAGAAGGCCTTAAAGGACATCAAGGTGAACGGCCGCATGGAGCTCGTCTACTCCTCCGAAAAGTGCAGCGTGATCGTGGATTACGCGCACAACGGCATCGCGGCGGAGAGCGTCCTGAAGATGCTGCGCGGCTATGACCCCGCCCGCCTGGTGGTGGTGTTCGGCTGCGGCGGCAACCGCGATCCGCACCGCCGCTACGAGATGGGTGAGGCCGCCGGCAGATACGCGGATCTGTCCATCATCACGGCGGACAATTCCCGCGACGAGGACGTGCGGGACATCATCAAAGACATCCACGTGGGCTTTGATCCGACCGGCGGGACCTGCATCGAGATCCCCGACAGACGGGAGGCCATCGCCTACAGCATAGAGCATTCGCAGCCCGGCGACGTGATCGCGATCATCGGCAAGGGGCACGAGGACTATCAGGAAGAGCACGGAAAGCGCGTGCATTTCCTGGACAGAGAGGAGGCCGAGATCGTCTTAAAGCGTCTCGGATGGATGTGATATGAAGGGCGTGACCGTTGCGGATCTGCTGGCGGCCACCGGCGGAACGCTGCTGGGCGGCGAAGCGCAGACGGCGCTGGAGCACATCAGCCTGGACTCCCGCACCATGGAGGGAAACGACCTGTTCATACCCGTGATCGGGGAAAAGACCGACGGGCACCGCTACATTGCCGGGGCCTTTGCAGCCGGCGCGGCGGCGTCTCTGACCAGCCAGCACGATAAGGTGCCGGAAGAGCTTGCGGCCTTTGTGCAGCCCGCAAGCGGAGAGACCCCCAGGGCCCTGATCCGCGTGGACGATACGGTGCAGGCCCTGCAGGCCTTCGGCCTGTTCCTGCGCAGCCGCCTTTCCATGCCCGTGGTGGGCGTCACCGGCAGCGTGGGCAAGACCAGCACGCGCGAGATGATCGCCTGCGCGCTTTCCGGCGGGCTTTCCGTCACCCAGACGGCCGGCAATTCCAACGGACAGCTGGGCGTTCCCGTGACGCTCGGCCGGCTGGATGAGACGGCCGATATCGCCGTGATGGAGATGGGGATGAGCGAGCCGGGCGAGATGGCGCGCATCGCCGCCATCGCAAGACCGGACGTGGCCGTGATGATCAATATCGGCGTTTCCCACATCGAGAACCTGGGCTCCCGCGAGGCCATTTTCCGGGAGAAGCTGCACATCACGGACGGCTTTACCGAAGACAATACGCTGATCGTCAACGGCGACGACGACTGGCTTTCCACCTTAAAAGGACAGACGCGCTGCAGACTCGTGACCTACGGCCTGGGACCGGACAACGACCTGCGCGCGGAGGATATCCGCTCCGACGGAAAGACCACGGCCTTTACGCTGGTCCTGCGCGGCGGAACGGTAAAAAAGACCGTGCGGCTCTCCGTACCGGGCGAGCACAACGTGATGAACGCGCTGGCCGCGGTCGCCGTTTCACAGACGGCGGGCGTGGACACGGACGCCTCGATCGCCGCCCTGGCGGGCTTTCACGGCTTTAAGCGCCGCCTGCAGTGGCTGGACGGAAGGGACGTAAGGATTTTGGACGACTCCTACAACGCCAGCCCGGAATCCACGAAAGCCGCGGCGAAGGTGCTGGCGGAAACGGCCTGCGCCGGGCGCCGCGTGATGATCTTTGCCGATATGCTGGAGCTTGGGGAGACTGCACCGCGGTTTCACCGGGAGGTCTGCGACTGCGCGGCAGCCCTGGGCCTGGATCTGCTGATCACCATCGGCAGGCTGGCCGGCGAAGGCGCGGGGGCGAGCGAAGAGCTGCGGCGGCGGAATACGGCCTATGCGGGCTTTGCCGACAACGCGGCGGCAAAGGCGGCCCTGCCCGGTCTGCTGCGAAAGGGCGACACCGTGCTGGTCAAGGGCTCCAACGGCATGCATCTGGAGGAGATCGTCCGGTTTTTGCAGGAGACCGCCCTTTGAGATACGCGGACATCATCATCGACAATTCCGTCTCTGACCTGGACCGCACCTTCCAGTATGTTATACCGGAGGAGCTGGCGGACTGGATCGCGCCGGGCGTGCGGGTGACGGTCCCTTTCGGCCCGAAGAGCATCAAGGGCATGGTGATCGGGCTCTCGGACGAGCCGGCCGTGGATCCCGACAGACTGCGCGCCGTAAAGGCCGTGTCCGACAGGGATCTGGCCATGGACGGGCAGCTTTTGGAGCTGGCAAAGTGGATGGCGGATTACTACGGCTGTACGCTGAACCAGGCCTTAAAGACGGTGCAGTTTTCCAAAAAGAAGGTCGCCACGGGCCGGGCCAGAAAAAAGCAGGCCGTGCCAAAGCAGAGCGGCAGACCGCCCGTCGTCTTAAACGGCGAACAGCGTGCGGCTTTTGAAAAGATACTGAACGCCTGGCCAAAACCAGCGCTGCTCTACGGCGTGACCGGCAGCGGCAAGACGGAAGTCTATATGGAACTGATCGAGGAGATGCGGCGGCGCGGCAGGCAGACGATCCTGCTGATCCCCGAGATCTCGCTCACCTACCAGAACCTGGTCCGGTTTTACGACCGTTTTGGCGAGCGGGTGGCCTGCGTCAACTCGAGGCTCTCCGAGGGGGAGCGCTACGAGGCCTTTGAGCGGGCCAAACAGGGGGAGATCGACGTGATGATCGGGCCGCGTTCGGCCCTGTTCACCCCCTTTGCGCGGCTGGGCCTGATCCTGATCGACGAGGAGCACGATACGGCGTATCACTCCGATACGGCGCCGCGATACGACGCCGGAACGGTCGCCTTAAAGCGGGCGGAGCTTGCCGGCGCCGGCGTGGTTTTCGGGTCGGCGACGCCGTCGCTCGGCACCTACCGGAACGCCCTGCGCGGCGACTATACCCTGGCCGTGATGCGCGGCAGGGCAAAAAAGGACGCCCACCTGCCGGCGGTCACCATCGTGGACCTGCGGAAGGAACTGAAGGAGGGCAACAAGTCCATCTTCAGCCGGACCCTGCGGGAGGCCATGGAGGACCGGCTGGCGCGCCGCGAGCAGGTGATGCTGTTTTTAAACCGGCGCGGCTACGCCGGCTTTGTCTCCTGCCGTTCCTGCGGCAGGGTGATCCGCTGTCCGCACTGCGACGTGTCGCTTACGGCGCACCGCAACGGACGGCTGGTCTGCCACTACTGCGGCTACAGCGTGCCCATGCCGGACCGCTGTCCGGTCTGCGGCTCGCCGTATATCGCGGGCTTCGGGCTGGGAACGCAGAAGGTGGAGAGCGCCGTGGCAAAGCAGTTTCCCGGCGCGCGCGTGCTGCGCATGGACGCGGACACGACCACGGCCAAAGACGCGCACGCAAAGCTGCTGGCGGCCTTTGCGGCAGGAGAGGCGGACGTGCTGATCGGCACGCAGATGATCGTAAAAGGCCACGATTTCCCCAACGTGACGCTGGTGGGCATCCTGGCGGCGGAACTTTCCCTGTACGCGGACGATTTCCGCGCGGCGGAGCGGACCTTCCAGCTGCTCACGCAGGCGGCCGGACGGGCGGGCCGCGCAGACAAGCCCGGCTCGGTGATCATCCAGACCTATGATCCGGAAAACACCGCCATCGTCACCGCGGCCGCGCAGGACTACGAGCGGTTTTACGCAGAGGAGAGCGCCAACCGCAGGCTGCTCGCCTATCCGCCGGAGGGCGAGATGATGGCCGTGCTGGTGCGCGACGCCGCGGAGGAAAAGGCCCTTGCGGAGGCGGAGCGGCTGGCTGCGGCAGCGCGGGCCCTGCATAAGGGCGTCACGGTGATCGGCCCTTCGCCGGCCGGCGTGGCAAAGGTGAAAGATCAGTTCAGGGTGGTCTTCTACGTAAAGAGCGGCAGAAGAAGCGACCTGACGGAAATAAGAGAACAACTGGAAAAGGAGAGAGACCTGCTGCTGCAGATCGATATTTTGTGATGGCGATCCGAAACATCAGAACCCTGGGCGACGAAGCCCTGTACAAAGTCTGCAAGCCCGTGACCGAGATGACGGGAAAGCTGTCGGCGATGATCGACGACATGTTTGATACGATGTATGAGGCCGGCGGCGTGGGCCTGGCCGCCCCGCAGATCGGCGCGCGCAAGCGCCTGTTTGTGATCGACGTGGGCTTTGAGGAACCGGACCCGCACGTGTTCATCAATCCGGAGATCCTGGAGCGCGAGGGCGAACAGACCGGGACCGAGGGCTGTCTGTCCGTGCCGGGCAAGCACGGCGTCGTGACCCGCCCGCAAAAGGTGAAGGTGCGCGCGCTGGACCGTGACATGAAGGAATTTACGCTGGAGGCGGAGGACCTGTTCGCGCGGGCCATCTGCCATGAATACGACCATCTGGACGGACACCTGTACACCGAGCTGGTGCAGGGCCCGCTGCAGGACGACGTTGAAAGAGAGGAAGAATGACATGGACAAGACCGTTAGGACCAGATTTGCGCCAAGCCCCACGGGCCGCATGCACGTGGGCAACCTGCGCACGGCGCTGTACGCCTACCTGATCGCCAAGCACGCAGGCGGACAGTTCCTGCTGCGGATCGAGGACACCGACCAGGAACGCTACGTGGAGGGCGCGGTGGACATCATCTACCGCACCATGGCCGGCACCGGCCTGATCCACGACGAGGGCCCCGACAAGGACGGCGGCTATGGCCCCTACGTGCAGAGCGAACGCCAGGCGGCCGGCATCTACTTAAAATACGCCAAAGAGCTGATCGAAAAGGGCGAGGCCTACTACTGCTTCTGCACCAGAGAGCGCCTGGAGACCCTCACCACCGTGGTGAACGGCAAGGAGGTGTCCATGTATGACAAGCACTGCCTGTCGCTCTCCAAAGAGGAGGTGGAGGCAAAGCTCGCGGCCGGCGAACCCTACGTGATCCGCCAGAATATCCCGCGGGAGGGGACGACCACCTTCCACGATGAGATCTACGGGGATATCACCGTGCCCAACGAGGAACTCGACGACATGATCCTGATCAAGTCCGACGGCTATCCCACCTACAACTTTGCCAACGTGGTGGACGACCATCTGATGGGCATCACACACGTGGTGCGCGGCAACGAGTACCTGTCTTCCTCGCCCAAGTATACCAGGCTGTACGCGGCCTTCGGCTGGGAGGAGCCGGTGTACGTGCACTGCCCGCTGATCACGGACGAGAACCATCAGAAACTGTCCAAGCGCAGCGGCCACGCCTCCTACGAAGACCTGATCGAACAGGGCTTCGTGACGGAAGCCGTGGTCAACTACGTGGCGCTTCTGGGCTGGAGCCCGGAGGACAACACGGAGATCATGAGCCTGCCGGAACTGGTGGCGGCCTTTGACTACCGCAAGATCAACAAGTCCCCCGCGGTCTTCGACATTCAGAAGCTGCGCTGGATGAACGGCGAGTACATCAAGATGATGGACCCGGAAGCCTACTATGAGCGCGCGCTGCCCGTGGTGGAGAGCGTGGTGAAAAAGCCGCTCGACAAAAAGGCCATCGCGGACCTGATGAAGACGCGCATAGAGGTGTTCCCGGACATCGCCCCGGCCATCGACTTCTTTGAGGAGCTGCCGGACTACGACGTGGGGATGTACACCCACAAGAAGATGAAGACCAACACCGAGAATTCGCTGACCGCGCTGCGGGAACTCCTGCCGCGTCTGGAGGCGCTCGCGGACTGCTCCAAAGACGCGCTGAGCGCCCTGATCGCCGCCTACGTGGAGGAGAAGGGCATCAAGAACGGCCAGGCCCTGTGGCCGCTGCGCACCGCGGTCTCCGGCAAGCAGATGACGCCTGGCGGCGCCTACGAGATCATGGAGATCCTGGGCAGGGACGAGAGTCTGCGCCGCATCCGCATCGGTATCGACAAGCTGGAACATGCAATGGAATGACGCCCAGACCCGGGCAATACAGGTGACCGACGGCCCTGCGATGATCCTCGCGGGGCCGGGGTCCGGCAAGACCACGGTGATCGTTCACCGCGTCAAATCTCTGATCGACGTTCACGGGGTCTCTCCCGAAAACATCCTCGTTCTGACCTTTACCAGAGCCGCGGCCGCAGAAATGCGGGACCGCGCGGCACGGCTGTCCTGCCCCGACGGCGTGACCTGGGGCACCTTTCACGCGGTCTTTTATCACATCTTAAAGCGGGAATGGAACGTGGACGGCGACCGCGTGCTCTCACCGGAAAAGAAGAAAGAGCTGCTGCGGCGCATCACCGCGCTGATCCCGCGCACCCTGCCGGAGGCAGGTCTGGAAAAGCTTTCGGAAGAACTGGACAGACTGCGCCTGAAAGCGGCGTCCGGCAGGCCGTTCGTGCCGGAGGTGCTGCCGGAGGCCGAACTTTCTTTTGTGCGGGACGTGTACGTGGGCTATCTGCGGCGCTACGGGCTCTTTGACTACGACGAGATGATCGCGCGGACGGAGGATCTGCTGCTGCATGACGCGGACCGGCGCCGCTTCTGGCGCGGACGCTACCGCTACGTCATGGTGGACGAGTTTCAGGATATCGACAGGCGGCAGTACGATCTGGTGCGCCTTCTGGCGCATCCCGCGGACAACCTGTTCGTGGTGGGAGACGACGACCAGTCCATCTACGGCTTCCGTGGGGCGGGGACCGGGATGATGCAGGCCTTTGCGCGCGACTATCCGAAGGCAAAGCGCATCACGCTGGCGGTCAATTACCGCAGCACC
>CACZPX010000064.1 GCA_902783095.1 uncultured Lachnospiraceae bacterium | reverse complement strand
CTCGTACAAGAGCACCGATACGGTCACGCCCTCCGTCACGTGCAGCTGGTCGATGATCCCGTCCAGGTCCGCGGGCACGGCGCCGCAGGCCGCCAGATCCTGCCCGGTGAGCACTGCGGCGATCACGCGGCCGTCCGCCAAAAGCTCCGCCCGATCGAGCGCCAGCCCCAGTATTTTATTCTGAACAAAGGTCTTGGTATAAAACGTATCGTTGATGACGTGCTCCGGCATGGCGCCCTTTTCGATCAGCGCACCGGCGGTCTCCATCGTCTTTCTGGTGGTATTGGTATGCTTGAACACGCCCGTGTCGTGGACGATCCCGGTGTACAGGCACTCAGCGCACTCGCGGCCGATCCGCTCCGGGTCCAGCAGTCCGTAAAGGAACTCGCAGGTGGAGCTCGCCTGCCCGTCCACCAGACAAAGTTCGCCAAAGCCGCGGTTCGTCACGTGGTGATCGATGCAGACGGTGTGCGCCGCCGCATCAAAAAAGGCAGCGGCCCCGCCCATCCGCTCCCGGTCGGAGCAGTCCAGGCAGACCGCCAGGTCGTAGGCTTCCTGCGCGTCAAAATCGTGCCGCACCTGCGCCGCGCCGCATAAAAACGAAAACTTGTGCGAGAACGGCTCCAGGTAGACGTCCGCCGCAAGCTGCGGAAAACTGTCTTCCAGATATTTTTTTAAGCCCAGACAGGAACCGATGCAGTCTCCGTCCGGGCGTATATGGCCGATCAGGACCGCGCGGTGCGCAGCCCTGAACAACTGGTGCAGATCAGATCTCATCCGTTTCCTCCGTACCGGAAGCCTCCGGTGTCTCCCCGGAAAGCCCCAGGGCCTCGTCGGCCTCCCGGCGCTTTCTGGTGTCCTCCTCGATCTGGTCCTCAATGGTCTTGATCATACTCACGCCGTAGCCGATGGACTCGTCCGCGATAAAGCGGATCTCCGGCGTATTGCGCAGGTTCATGTTCTGCGCCAGGCGGCTGCGGATAAAGCCCGCCGCCTTCTTTAAGCCTTCCATGGCGGCGTCCAGCTCTTCCTTCCCGCCCAGCACGCTGATATAGGCACGGCAGGTCTTAAGGTCCGGCGCCACGTATACGTTGGTCACGCTGAGCATCACGGGGATGCGCGGGTCCTTCACCTCGTTCCGGATGATCGAGGAAAGCTCCCGCTGCACCTCCATGCTCACGCGGTTGTTTTTGATGCTGTTCTTTCTCATGCCCGGCTCACCTCTACCATCTCGTAGGCCTCGATGGTGTCGTCTTCCAGCAGGTCGTTGAACTTCTCAAACACCAGGCCGCACTCGTAGCCCTCGCGCACTTCCTTCACGTCGTCCTTGAAACGCTTTAAGGAAACCAGCGGACCGTCATAGATCTGCGTCTCCTTGCCGGTGCGCTCGTCGCGGCGGCTGATGCGGCACTTGCAGCCGCGGGTGATGGTGCCGTCCAGCACAAAGGAACCGGCGATGCTGCCGATGGCGGAGGCCTTGAAGACCTGACGGATCACGGCGTGGCCGATGATCTTCTCTTCAAAGACCGGATCGAGCATGCCCTTCATGGCCGCTTCCACGTCCTCGATAGCCTGATAGATGACCTTGTACAGGCGGATGTCCACCTTTTCGCGGTCCGCCGTGGACTTGGCCAGCGGATCCACCTTGACGTTGAAGCCGATGATGATCGCGTTGGATGCGGCGGCCAGCGCGACGTCCGATTCCGTGATGTTGCCGGCGCCGTCGTGGATGACCTTCACTACGACTTCCTCGTTGGAAAGCTTGATCAGGCTCTGCTTCACGGCTTCCACGGAGCCCTGCACGTCGGCCTTGACGATCAGGTCAAGCTGCTTTAAGTTGCCCTCCTTGATCTGGTCGAACAGATCGTCCAGGGACAACTTGGTCTTGGTATCGTCCAGCAGTTTCTTCTTGCCCTCGGCGATGAAGGTCTCCGCGTAGGTCCTGGCATCCTTCTCAGAATCCGTGGCGATGAACACCTCGCCGGCGTCCGGCACGTCGTTCAAGCCCAGGATCTCCGCCGGCATGCCGGGGGTCGCCTGCTTGATGCGGCGTCCGTATTCGTCCATCATGGCGCGGATCTTGCCGTAGCAGGAGCCGCAGGCCACGTTGTCGCCCACCTTTAAGGTACCCTTCTGCACAAGCACGGTCGCCACCGGGCCCTTGCCCTTGTCCAGCTGGGCCTCGATCACCAGGCCGCGGGCCTTTCTGTTGTAATTGGCCTTCAGTTCCTTGATGTCTGCGGTCAGCAGGATCATATCCAGCAGTTCCGGAATGCCCTCGCCGGTCTTGGCGGACACGGGCACGAACACGTTGGAGCCGCCCCAGTCTTCGGAGATCAGGCCGTACTCGGTCAGTTCCTGCTTTACGCGCTCCACGTTGGCCGCGGGCTTGTCGATCTTGTTGATCGCAACGATGATCTCCACGCCGGCCGCCTTGGCATGGTTGATGGCTTCCACGGTCTGCGGCATCACGCCGTCGTCCGCCGCCACCACCAGGATGGCGATATCCGTAGACATGGCGCCGCGCATACGCATGGCCGTGAAGGCCTCGTGGCCGGGCGTATCCAGGAAGGTGATCTTCCGGCCGTTCGCCTCCACCATGTAAGCGCCGATGTGCTGCGTGATGCCGCCGGCCTCGCGCGCGGTCACGTTGGTATTGCGGATCGCGTCCAGCAGGGAGGTCTTGCCGTGGTCGACGTGACCCATCACGCACACCACGGGCGGTCTGTTCTGCAGGGACTCCTCCGGATCCACCGTGGTGTCCTTCAGCAGTTCTTCAATGATATTGACCTGCACTTCCTTCTCGCACAGGACGTCAAATTCCACCGCGATATCCGCGGCCGTGTCGTAATCGATCTCCTGGTTCAGGGTCACGATCTTGCCCTGCATAAAGAGCTTTTTGATGATCGTGGCCGGCTGGATCTTCATGGCGTCCGCCAGTTCCTTGATGGTCAGCTTCTCGGGGATGGTGATCATCTTGATCTGCGGCTCTTCCGGCGCCTTCTTTTCCGGTCTGCCCGGGCGCTGCAGGTCCTTGTTGGAGACCTTTACGCCGGGTCTGCGCAGCTCGTCGCTGTTCTTCTTGTCAAACCGGTTGCCCTGGCTGTTCTTGCTGTTCTTGCCCTTGGCGCCGGGCTTGGCCATGCCCGTCCCGAAGGAAGACGCGGGCGCTCCGCCGCTGCCCATGGGACGCTGCGGTCTGGGCGCGCCGGGTCTGGTATCGGTCCCCTGCGGACGTCCGCCGGGACGGCCCTGTGTGCCGGTGCCGCCGGGCGTACGGTTGTAGCCGCCGGGCGTGCGGGTGCCCTGCGGGCCGCGGCTGCCGTCTCTGGCAGGTCTGCCGCCCTGGCCGTTTCGCTGGCCGTAGCTGCCGGCGGGACGGCGGACGATGGGCTTGTCCGCCTCACGGACCTTGGCCATATCCACAAAACGCGGGGCCGGTCTCTCCGGCGCGGCGGGTGCCGCAGGCGCTGCCGGTGCCGCGGGCTTGGGTGCCTCAGCCTTGGGGGCTTCAGCGGCCGGCTGCGCGGGCTTCTCTTTCGGTTCGGCAGCGGCGGGGGCCGCCTTTGCCGCGGGCTCCGCCTTGGGCGCCTCCGCGGGCTTTACGGTCTCTGCGGGCTTTACGGCCGCAGGCTCTTCTGCTTTTTTGGCCACGGGCTGCTCCGCCTTGGGTGCGGGCGCCGCGGGCTTTACGGCGGGTTCCTCAGCCGGAAGCTCCACGTTTTTGGGCACGCGCTTGGGCGCGGCCGGAGCGGCCGGTGCGGGTTTCTTCTTGGGCGCGGAGCCTGCGGGGCGGACTTTCAGGCTGTTCTGCGCGCTGTTCTGAGTGCGGAAGATCACCGTCATCTTCTTTTTCTTGGGCGCCTCATCAGCCGCCGGCTGTGCGCCAGCGGGCCTGGCGGCCGTTTTCTTTTCGGTCGGAGCCTGTGCGGGCTCAGCCGTCCTTGACGCGGGCGCAGTTCCCCCTTCGCCCTCCGGTTTCCGGACCGGTTTCTTAACGGTCCCCGCAGGATCCGCAGCGCTCTTTGCGCGCTTTTGCTGCTCCGGCGTTCCGTTCGTTCTGATCGTCCTGCCCTTCAAATCATCTTTCTCGTTCGCCATAGAATTCCGCCTCCGACTCATTCAGTAATAATTGCGCGATTTTATCCGCCAGTCCCCGGTCCGTTATCACGAGCACCGACCGTTCCGCTTTTCCGATGCTCCGTCCCAGTTCCTCTTTTGTCTGCCAGCTGCAGGCCGGCGCCTTATGTCCGCGGCACATCGAAACAAAACGGTCTTTCGTATTGTCCGATGCGTCCCTTGCGATCAATACCAGTTTTGCGCGGCCGGCCCGGATCTGTTCCGTCGCGGCCAGTTCGCCGCTTGAAACGTTGCCGCCTTTTGCCGCGATCCCAAGCAGTCCAGTGATCTTATTCTTCGTCAAGCACCTGCTCCCCGGTCTCTTCCCCGATCTCCTCTTCGCCGTCGTACGGGACTTCCTCGCCGTCGTAGAGCGTGTCCTCTTCTTCGCCGAAGTCCTCGATCAGGTTGCCGTTTTCGTCATAGTAATCATCGATATAGCCGATCTCGTCAAACAGGCCGCTCTCCTTGGCCTGCGTCTCGCTCTTGATGTCGATCTTGTAGCCGGTCAGCTTCGCGGCCAGACGGGCGTTCTGGCCCACCTTGCCGATAGCTAAGGACAGCTGATAGTCCGGGACCACCACCAGGGCGGTCTTCTCGTCGTCGTCGGCCAGGACCGCGATGATCTTGGCCGGGCTGATCGCGTTTTCGATCAGTTCCGCGGAGGAGTCGCTCCAGTTGATGATGTCGATCTTCTCACCGTTTAATTCGTCCACGACCGCGTTCACGCGGCTGCCGTTTACGCCCACGCAGGCGCCGATCGGATCGACGTCGGGGGAGTTGGACCACACGGCCATCTTGGTGCGGGAGCCGGCCTCGCGCGCGATGGCCTTGATCTCCACGATGCCGTTCTGGATCTCGGCGACCTCCGCCTCGAACAGCTTCTTGACCAGTTCCGGATGGGTGCGGGACACCAGGATCTTGGGTCCGCGCGTGGTGTTCTTGACTTCCTGCACGTAGACCTTGATGCGCTCGTTCTGGTTGTAGCTCTCGCTCTTGACCTGCTCGGATTCGGGCAGCGTGGCGTCCGACTTGCCCAGGTTGATGTTGATGCTCTTGCCGAAGCGGCGCTGGATGGTGCCGGTCACGACGGTGTGCTCCTTGGAGGAGAACTGGTCGAATACGGACTTGCGCTCTTCCTCGCGGATCTTCTGGAGGATCACGTTCTTGGCGTTCTGCGTGGAGATGCGCCCGAAGTCCTTGGACTCGATGTCTACGCGCACGATATCACCCAGCTGATACGCCTTATTGATCTTTTCGGCGTCCGCCAGGCTGATCTCCGTCACGGGGTCGGTCACTTCTTCCACGACTTCCTTTTCGAGATACAGTTCGGTCTCGCCGGTCTCTCTGTCCACATGGGCCTTTACATTGTCCGCTTTGCCGAAGTGGTTCTTGCAGGCTGTGATGAGCGAAGTCTCGATCGCCTCCAGCAGCACGTCCCTGCTGATGCCTTTTTCCTTCTCCAAAAGCTTGACAGCCTCGATCAACTCTGTGTTCATTGTCCGATCCTCCGTTTAAAAATCAAAAGATAACCTTATCAGCGCGATGTTCTTTCTGGACGCTATGACCGGTGTTCCGTCTTCTTTGGTAAGGAACAGGTCTTCCTTGCTGTAGCTGTCCAGGACTGCCGTAAATTCCTTTTCGTCCGTGATTGCCTCAAAGAGCTTCACGTCCACCTTTTTGCCCAGGCTCTTCTCAAAGTGGCGGTCCTTTTTCAACTGCCTGCCCAGTCCCGGCGAACTCACTTCCAGGATGTAGGCCTCCGGAATGAAGTCCTCTTTGTCCAGCTCGTCGCTCAAAAAGCG
>CACZPX010000063.1 GCA_902783095.1 uncultured Lachnospiraceae bacterium | reverse complement strand
GACAGCAGTACGCCCCGCGCCGGCAAGCGCTGGACCTACAAGGCTTCGCCGGAGCGCGTCAAAAACCTGGATATCCTGGGCGTGGATATCGTAGGCCTGGCCAACAACCACGCCTTTGACTGGGAAGAGGAGTCGCTGCTTGACACGCTGGATACGCTGAAGGCGGCGGGCATGCCCTGCGTGGGGGCCGGCCGCGATTTGGAAGAGGCTTCCCGCGTGCACTATTTTGAGATAGGCGGGAAGACTTTTGCCATCGTGGCCGCTACAGCCATCGAACACTACGGCGGCAGCAATTACAACCAGACGCAGCATGCGGCACAGGATCAGCCGGGCGTCTTTTACGTGACCAGCAGCAAACAGTCTTTGCTGGACCCGTGCCTGCAGGCGATCCGCGAGGCGAAGGCCAACGCGGACTACTGCTTTATGTACGTCCGCTGGGGCATTGAAAAGACCACGGACATAGAGGAGGAACAGACAAAACTCGCGCACGCGTTTATCGACGCCGGCGCGGACGCGGTGATCGGCTCGCACCCGCACGTGCTGCAGGGCTTTGACTGGTACAGGGGCAAGCCCATCCTCTACAGCCTGGGCAACTACTGGTTCAACACCAAAGACCTGGACAGCTGCCTGCTGGAATTCACCTTTCACACGCAGGATATGGAAAACGTGCAGGTCCGCTTTATCCCCTGCCGCCAGCACGATTGCCGCACCACGTCCTATACCGACCCGGACGATCACGAAAAGGCCCTAAAGCGCATGCAGAACATCTCTTTCGGGACGGACATAGACGAAAACGGCGTGGTGACGGAGCGCGTGCGGGAGTGATTGAAAATGGGAAAGCCGGATGGTAGTATCGCAGTAATAGAAGTTGGCATAAACGGGATCGAAAGGAGACCAGTATGAAAAAAGTCGTAGCAGTCAACTGCAGCCCCCGCCGGGGCTGGAATACCGATCTGCTGGTGCGGGCGGCCGCCAGGGGCGCGGAAAACGCCGGCGCGTCCGTGCAGATCTTTGACCTGAACCTGCTGGAGCCGTTTACGGGCTGTGCGTCCTGCTTTGGCTGCAAGCTGGCGCCCAACGAGGGCCGCTGTGTGTGCCTGGACGGCCTGTACCCCGTGCTGGAGGCCATCCGCACGGCGGACGCGCTGATACTGGGCACGCCGGTGTATTTGAGCAACGTTTCTTCCGGCTTCCACGCGCTGTACGAGCGCCTGGTGTTTCAGAACACCACCTATCAGAAGGAGCGCCCCAGCTACCGCACGCGCCGCATACCGGTGCTTTTGGCCGTCACGAGCGGCGTCGCGGTGGAAAACTACGGCGCGATGGGCTATGACGCGATGATCGAGTCCTACCGCAGGATCCTGGACCGTTCCGTGGGGGAAACGAAGGTCGTGACGAGCGGCGACGTGCTGCAGGTGTCGGATTACAGCAGGTTCAACTGGACGCTCTTTGATCCGGAGGCTAAGAAAAAGGGCCGGCAGGAGCGTTTCCCCAAAGATCTGGAGCAGGCGGAAAAACTTGGCGCCGGGCTGGTGGAGTAGGAAGCTGTCATGGAACAACAGCTTGCAAGGCCGGTCTTTCTGACGACGGAGCGGACGGCCTTTTCCTGCTGGACGGCAGAGGATACGGCGCTGGCGGCGCTGCTGTGGGGAGATCCGGCGGTGTCCCGTTATATCTGCGCGCGCGGCTTATTTACGCCGGAAGAGATCGCGGCAAGACTTGCGCTGGAGATCGAAAACAGAAAGCGGTACGGCCTGCAGTACTGGCCGGTGTTTGACCGCGCCTCGGGCGAGCTGGCCGGCTGCTGCGGTCTGCGGCCGCACGCGGCGGGCGATCTGGAGATCGGCGTGCATCTGCGGCCTGCCTTCTGGCACCGTGGCTACGGCGGGGAGACGGTGCGGGCCGTGACGGGCTATGCGTTTGAAACACTGGGCGTGTCAAAACTCTTTGCGGGCCACAATCCCGCGAATACGGCGTCTGCCGCGCTGCTGCGAAAACTGGGCTTTTTGCAGACCGGCACGGAATTCTACGCGCCGACCGGGCTGATGCACCCCTCGTACGAACTGACGAAAGAGCGGTTTTACGCGCAGGCCTGACGCGGCTCTGACCGCGGGCGTCTGTCAGTCCGTGAAAAACTGCAGCATCCGTTTCCGATAGCCGGGATCGGTATCGTAGGCGGCGTGGCCGTAGCCCTCCGATATGTAACTGCGGACGTTTGGTCTGTCTGCCAGGGCGTCGGCGATCTCGCGGGTCGCCGCCACGCCCAAAACCGCGTCTGCGGTATCGCCCATCACCAGGACGGGGCACGCGATCCGCGGCAGTTCCTGCAGCATATCAAACCCGCGGGAGCCCTCCGCCAGGATCAGAAAGCGGGACAGATCGT
>CACZPX010000062.1 GCA_902783095.1 uncultured Lachnospiraceae bacterium | reverse complement strand
AGCCTGCCGTCAAAGGCGTCCGGTCTGCCGCCCTCTTTTTTCGCCGCCTGCCGCGGCCTCTGTGTATCCGTTTTCACACCGTTCTTTTTCGTTTTCATCTTCCGAATGCCTCCAGAAGCGGCCCGAAACCGCCGTGCGGGACCGCATGAAAATCGGTCTCCTTTCTGTTGATCAGACAGTCTGTCAGAAGATAGACGGAAAGCCCGGCCTTCGCCGCCGCCAGATCCTCCTCCGCGTCGTTTCCCACCATCAGGCAGTCCGCCGCGTCCAGGCCCAGCCTCTGCAGAAATTCCGTAAAATAGGCCGGGTTCGGCTTGCTGTAATGCGAATTCTCGTAGGTGGTGATATAGGCGAAGTCCTCCGGATCCAGGCCCGCCCAGCGCAGGCGCGCCTCCTGCGCGACCCGCGGAAAGATGGGGTTGGTGGCCAGGATCACCGGTATCCCGCGCGCTCGGATGGCGGCGACCAGCATTGTCGCCTGCGGATCGAACCCGCAGCTTGCGCGCACGCCGTCAAACTCATTGCGGTAAAAGGCGTCGAAGACCGCGTGGTCCCCTCTTCCCTTCTCGCCGTAAAACCGCGCAAAATCCGCCCAGAACGCCTCCTCGTTGGTCTTTGTCCCATCGTTTTGCACCATGGCCTTCGTCCCGGACCAGACCGCCCGGATCAGCGCCTCCGGCTCATAGCCGTGCGGCGCCATCTTCGCGGCCAGCGCCCCGAAATACGCCTTTGTAAAAACCTCCTGGTCCATGGGAAGCAGCGTCCCGTCCAGATCAAAGCAGACCGCTTTTACCATCTTCCGATCCATCCTTCTTTCAAACTTCTTACAGGTTTACCGGATAATTGTCTTGATTATAGCACCGGGCTGCGGCAGGATAAAGATTTTTATAGCGGAATCCGCGCCGGTTTTTCAAAAAAGTCCCCACATAAAAAGACGGGAAAGCCTGCGCTCTCCCGCCTTTTATCGTCCGCCCCGGGCCGCCTTCTAAAGCTCGATCCCCGCAAAGGCTATCCCCTGCGCCCGCAGCGTCCCCGCAGCTGCACCCGGCCAGGCCGGCCGGAAAACACAGGATTCCGCAAAAGAGGCGGCGGACTGAATGCAGGCATATATTTTACCGTTTTTCTGATTGTTTCTTGTATTCTGCAAAGATCTTTTTTATAATAAATGGTAAGTAACTATCCCTTTCACTTCCCGCATCTCTCACAGCAAGACCTGACTGCCACAGGAGGTACCAATGGCCAGAACACTCGAAGACATCCTCTCTCTCATCCGCGAACACCACGTCCAGATGATCGACTTTAAACTGACCGACATAGACGGCCGCTGGCGGCACCTGTCCATTCCCGCGGAACGTCTGAACGAAGGCACCATGACGGCCGGCATCGGCTTTGACGGCTCCAACTACGGCTATGCCCCGGTGGAAAACAGCGACATGGTCTTTATCCCGGTGCTGGATTCCACCGTGATCGACCGCTACGCCGCCGTCCCCACGCTCTCCATGATCGGAGACGTCCGGGTGATCGACCTGCCGGAAAACCGGCCCTTTGACCAGTACCCCCGAAACGTCGCGGTCCGCGCGCTGGAATACATGAAGGAATGCGGCGCGGCGGACCGGATGATCATCGGTCCCGAATTTGAGTTTTACATCTTTGACCGCGTCCGCTATGAAGTGACCTCGCAGAACCTGTCCGTGAACGTCTTTGCCAGACAGGCCCACTGGGCCTCGGGGGACGCGGACGGCAACAACGGCTATCAGCTGGCGCACGCAGCCGGCTATCACGCGGCGCTTCCCATGGACGTCAACAACGACCTGCGCAGCACCATGTGCCTGGCCATGAAAGACTGGGGCATAGACGTGAAGTACCACCATCACGAGGTGGGAGGCTGCGGCCAGATGGAGATCGAAGTGGAACTGGAGGACATGCTGAAGCTGGCCGACGATACGCTGGCCGCCAAATACGTGATCCGCAACGAGGCCGCGCGGCACGGCTGCACCGCCACGCTGATGCCCAAGCCCCTGGAGGGCGAGGCCGGCAACGGCATGCACGTGCACATGCTGCTCTTAAAGGACGGGGCGCCCGTCTTCTACGATCCCGCGGGCTACGCGCAGCTTTCCAAAGAGGCGCACTGGTTCATGGGCGGACTGCTCGCCCACGCGCGGTCGCTCTGCGGCATCACCAACCCGTCCACCAACTCCTACCGCCGGCTGGTGCCGGGCTTTGAAGCGCCGGTCACCGTGGGCTACGCCATGAGCAACCGTTCCGCCATCATACGGATCCCGGCCTACGCCAAGACGCCGGCGACCAAGCGCTTTGAGCTGCGCAACCCGGACGCCACCTGCAATCCCTACTACGCCTACGCGGCCATTCTGATGGCCGGGCTGGACGGCATCAGGCGGCAGATCGATCCGCACGCGGCCGGCTGGGGCCCCTTCGACTGCAACCTGTACGACCTGCCGGAGGAAGAGAAAAAGAAGCTCACCGGGCTTCCGGCCAGCCTGGACGAGGCCCTTGACGCGCTGGAGGCCGACCACGATTACCTGACCGCGGGCGGCGTATTCCCGGAGCGGCTGCTGGCCCAGCATATCAAACGCAAGCGGGCCGACGCGGCCGCCGTCGCACGGTATCCGCACCCCGCCGAATTTGCAAAATATTACGATCTGTAATGCGCGCAGCTGAGGACAGAAAGGACCGTCCCCGCGTCTTCCGGGACACGGGGACGGTCCTTTCTGTCCTCATTTACAGCCGGCGGGCACGCCTGCGCGCTGCGGCGGTCCCGCAGACAGCCTCCTATTCCACGTAGTGGATCCGCTCCGGCTCAAAGCGGTCCTGCTGCGCCCGCTCCTCGGCGGGATAGCCGTAGGGGAAGATGGCAAAGGCCCGCAGCGTCTCCGGAATGTCCAGGATCCGCTCTACCGCCTGCATGCGCTCCTCTATGGGCGCGATACCCAACCACACGCCGCCCAGGCCCTGCGCGTCCGTCTCCAGCCACAGGTTTTCCATGGCGATGGACAGGTCGATCTCCGCGTAGGCCGGGATCTTGCAGTCCCTCCGGTACACCGAAACGATGGCCGCCGGCGCGTCGCCGGTCATCCAGGCGTACGGGCTCACCTGCGCCAGCGCCTTGAGCTTTTCCTTATTGGTCACCACGTAAAACTCCCAGGGCTGCTGATTGGCGGCCGACGGCGCCTGCATGGCGGCCCGCAAAATAGCCTGCGTCTTTTCCGGCTCCACCGACCGGTCTTCGTATCTGCGGATACTCACGCGCGTGTAGATGTTGTTCATAACGTTCTCCTGTCTCTAGCCTGTGGCGCGGCCGGCCTTCTTCGCCGCCGCGTCCTGTCGTTAACGGTCTCAGTCCTTAAAGATGATATCCAGCATCTCCGCTTCGTCCACCCAGGTCGGGTCGTATTTGCTCCCCTTCATGGGCGCGCCGCAGCCCGGACAGGTCTTATAGGGCTTGTCCGCGACGGCGCCGCAGGCGGAACACACGTACTCGTCCCTGCGAAGCAGATGGGTGCGCTGCGTCCAGTGCGCGGGCTTTTGTCTGGCCATGCGTTTCCTCCTTACAGCAAAACCTCCGCCGGCACCGAAAACCGGCCGTCCTGCAGGTCGGTGCGGTAGACCGCGCAGTTGCCTATGTACTTTGCCCAGTAGCCACCGCCGGACTGCGGCGTGAGCACCTCCAGCGCGCCCTTCATGGCGATGGCGTGCGTGGAGATGAGGATGTTGCCCTGCGGTGCGGCGGCTTTCAGATCCTCCAGAAAGGCGGCCAGTCTGGCCTTTACTGCCGGGAGCTGCTCCATGCCCGCCGGAGCGGGATTGTGCTCAAAGTCCTCAAAAAACGTGAGCACCTCCTGCGGCAGGTTGGAGAGATCCATCCCCTCGTACGGGCCGTAGTCCATCTCGATCAGCCGCCCGTCCACGGTAAGCGGCACGCCGGGCGCCAAAATCTTTGCCGTCTGCACGGCGCGGATCAGGGGGCTGGTATAGACGGCGGAAAAGGTGATCCCCCGCGCCAGCAGCCCTTTGCCGGCCGCCTGCGCCTGCTCCTCGCCCGCCTGGTTCAGCGGAAGGTCGCTCCTGCCCTGCAGGCCCCCGGCCCGGTTGCGGGCCGTCTGCCCGTGGCGGATCAGGTAGATCGCCGCGCTCATGCGAGCTCCTGTGCAAAGGCCTTTAAATCCTCCAGGCCGGTGAGCACGCGCGCGTCCTTTATCACGGCGCCTTCGGTGTACGGCGCCAGTTTCTGCGCCGTTTTGCCTATGCCGCTGCCGCCGGAGGTCGCAAACAGGAACAGCTGCTTGCCGGTCCAGTCGTAGGCCTTGCAGAAGGTGTTCACCACGTTGGGCGCCCCGTAGTACCAGATGGGGAAGCCCAACAGCACCCGGTCGTAGGCGGCAAAATCCTCCACCTTTCCGGCCACCGGCACGTCCTTTTTGCCGATCTTTTCTTTGTTGCAGCGCGCCAGCGGATTCTTCCAGTTGATGTCCGCCTGCGTGTAGGGGACCTCCGGCACGATCTCAAACAGGTCCGCGCCGAGCTTTTTGGCAAGCGCCTTCGCGGCCTTGGCCGTAGTGCCCTCCGCGCTGAAAAATGCCACAAGTGTCTTCATCGTCTTTCCTCTCGTATATGCTCTTTACTGTTGTTTCAGGCCCACCTCTGCGTCGATCTCGGCCGCCAGATACTGCAGCTCACCCATGCGGGCGCAGGCGTCCTCCATGCGGGCGCGGCACGCCCGGGCCGCCTCGTCCCGGCCGGTCTCCGTGTATACAACGCAGAAAAACGCCGCCTCATAGTAGTCGGCCACGGCGTACGGCAGCGCATAGGCGGGTTCGTCCTGCTCGGTCACGCCGCAGGCGCGGGCGTACCGGACGTCATCCAGCGCCGTCACGTACTCCCCGCGGTTGATCGTATGCAGGATGCTGTTGGCCGAAGAGACATAGTGATCGCGCTCTGTCCCGATATGCGAAAAAAACCACGCCGCCTCGCCGATCAGGATCAGCCCCAGCACCACCGCCGCGGTCAGAAAGAGCATGACCGCCCGGTCCGTTGCTTTGTCAGCTGCGCTTCTGTTCTTTTTATTCTTCTTTTCAGCGGGCATAGGCTTCCTCCAGCAGAATGGTCAGGCGGGCCTGCGACAGCGTAAAGATCTGCTCCGCCTCTTCCTCTGTCAGATGCAGACAGCTCCGGAACAGCAGGCGGATCTCCTCCTGCATATCCTCCAGATAGGCGCCCTTGTCCCCCGCGAGATACTCCGGGTTGTAGGAATCATCCATCACGTCATTGATGTTGTGAATGTTCTTGGCGACCGCCTCCAGCAGTTCCTGCGAAGTCCGGTAGCCGTTCTGTTCCGATCCGTGCACGCGCGCATGGAGCACCATCACGTCCGCGAGGACGTCGCTGTAGTAAGAAGACGCCGCGTAGACCCTGCCGTATTCCTGCAGCGGATCTGCGTAGTCCAGATCGTTTTCCCGCATGTAGCAGTACAGCCCGATATAGTCCCGCGCCTCCATCCGTTTGATAATGCCGGCCCGGTATTCGTCGGCGTTTCGTTCTATGGCCTTATCCTGCCTGTAGTAGCGGATATCGTCCGCGTTTACGCACAGGACCGCGAACACGGCGCACAGCGCCACCAGAACGGACAGGATGGTGATGCGCACGGTCTTCCGGTTGAACCGCGCCGACTCCTGCAAAACGTTCTTTCGGGTCGCCTCAAACTTTTTGGAGAAGCGCTCCATCTCCTTCTGATGCTGTTT
>CACZPX010000061.1 GCA_902783095.1 uncultured Lachnospiraceae bacterium | reverse complement strand
TTTGGTTTTCGCAAACACTATTATACTCGCCGGGCCGGCTACTCTCATTTTTTATTTCTGTTCAACTGATGAAATCTTTACGCCGTTATCGCCTGCTTTTGCAGATTGTGCCCGTCTTTGCCGCCGCGGGGCACGATTCAGGTGCGCGGCGCGCAAAATCGTGCTATACTGCAAGGTGCGCCAAAACAGCCGTTTTGGATCATTTCCGCTTTGTCGGACAAACGCTACAGAGGACAGCCATGAAACAAGCAACCGATCGTCATCCCATTGTGCAAAGCGCGGCCTACCTGCTGCGCTGGACCGTTTTCGCCCTGGTGGCCGGCGGTGCCGGCGGCCTGCTCGGCGGCGCCTTTTCCTGGTGCATCAAGACCGCCACCGGCCTGCGCGACGGCAACCCCTGGGTGGTCGCCCTGCTGCCGCTTGGCGGCCTGCTCATCGTCTTTCTGTATAAGATCACGCACGAAGAAAAAAACCGCGGCACCAACATGGTTCTGGCCGCGATCTCCGAAAAAGATGACGTGACAAAGCCCACCGGACCGCTGATCTTTGTCTCCACGGTGCTCTCCCACGCCGGCGGCGCTTCCGTCGGCCGCGAGGGCGCTGCGCTGCAGCTGGGCGGCTGGCTGGGCGCCCGCCTGTCCGAGCTGGTAAAACTGGATGAAAAAGACCGCCGCACCGCCATCATGTGCGGTATGGCGGCCGTGTTTGCCGCGCTGTTCGGCACCCCGGTCGCGGCGGCCGTCTTCTGCATCGAGGTGATCAGCGTCGGCACCTTTTACTACGCCGCGCTTTTGCCCTGCATCTTTGCCGCCTTTATCGGAAGCTACGTCTCCCACCTGCTGGGCGCCCACGCGGAGGCCTGGACCATCCTGTCCGTGCCGGACGTAAGCCCCGCCTTGCTGGGCTGGTCCGTGCTGCTGGGCCTGCTGTGCGCGGCCCTGTCCATCCTGCTGGTGGTGACGCTCCACAAAAGCGAACACCTGGCCAAAAAGCTCCTGCCGAATCCGTTCGTGCGCGTGCTGGTCTGCGGTGCGCTGTTTGCGGGACTCACCCTGCTCATCGGGACGCAGCGCTACACAGGCTCCGGCACGGTGCTGATCGACGCCGCCATGGCGGAAAACGTCAACTGGCCGGACTTTCTGTTAAAACTCGCCTTTACGGCGCTCGCCATCGCCGGGGGCTTCCGCGGCGGTGAGATCGTCCCCACGCTCGCCATCGGCGCCACCTTTGGCGCCCTGTTCGGGCAGCTCACCGGCTTTCCGGTGTCCCTGTCCGCCGCCTGCGGCATGATCGCCCTGTTTGCCGGCGCCACCAATTGCCCGGTGGCCTCCCTGCTGATCGCCATGGAGATGTTCCACGGCGCCGGGCTGCCCTACTTTGCGGTGACCGTATCGCTCTCTTTTGTGCTGTCCGGCTATTACAGCCTGTACGCCACGCAGCGCTTTTCCTTCTCCAAGACGCGCAACGAGGCGATCGACCGGAAGAGCAACGCGTAAAGGCCGCGCCTGCGGCCACACTCACTGCATGCCCTTCGCGTACAGCGCCGCGCCGATCATACCGGCCTCGTAGCCGAGGTTGCAGGTGGTGAGCCGGGTCCGCTTCTGCGCGTAGGCCGCGCCGTGCACCTGCGAAAACACCCGCTCTTCCAGCGCGCGGATCAGGCTCTCGCCGCGGTTCGCGATCCCGCCGGACAGGGCGATCACCTCCGGATAAAAGATATTGACCAGGTTGGCCAGTCCCGTCGCCAGATGATCCAGGTAGCGTTCCACCACCGCCCGGGCAGCAGGATCCTGCGCGTCATAGGCCGCAAAGACCGTCCTTCCGCTCACTTTTCCCTCCGCCTCTGCCAGCCTGCACAGCAGACTCTGCGGGTTGCTTTCCATGGCGCGCCTTGCCATGCGCACCAGCGCCGTGGCGGAGGCGTAGGCCTCAAAGCAGCCCTTTCTGCCGCAGCCGCAGGGCTCGCCGTCCTGTACGATCACCATGTGTCCCAGTTCGCTGGCCGCCCCGGTATAGCCGGTGAGCAGCTTTCCGCCGATCACCACGCCGCCGCCCACGCCGGTGCCGAGCGTGACGATCACCGCGCTCTCCGCGCCTTTTGCGGCGCCGGCCAGGCTCTCCGCAAAGGCCGCGGCGTTGGCGTCGTTGATCAGCCGCACGGTGTGTCCCGTCAGTTCCAGCAGCCGGCCGCGCAGATCGTACAGGCGAAAGTCCACGTTGGGCGTGTAGACCACCACGCCGGCCGCATCGTCCACCGTGCCCGGCAGGCCCACGCCGATCGCGTCGACCGCACAGTCCGCCGACAGTTCGCGGATGATGTCCGCCATATCCGCCGCCATATCCTCTGCACTGCGGGCCCCGCTGTTTGCGCGCACCGCCTCTTTTACGATCCTGTTGTCTTCACCTATCAGCGCGCCCTTGATGGACCCGCCGCCCACGTCGATGCCGATCGCCGCCATCTTTTCCTCCTTTTTGATCGAGCAGAGGGCGCCAGCGCCTCCTGCCCGTCCCGCAGTGCGGACATTCGCAGCCCGCTTAACAGAAAAGCCGGACAGCAAACTGCTGCCCGGCCGGTTTTGGGTCAGATTATTCTTCGGTCTCTTCTGTTTCGGGCGCTTCCTCGACCTCTTCAAAGACCTCTTCCTCTTCGGTCTCGAAGTTCTCTTCTTCGCCGTCTTCCGCGAGCATCTCGTCCTCGCTGGAAGTCTCTTCCATCAGAAGATCGTCGTCCTCGGTATCCTCGTCGTCTTCGGCGTCGTAGGACATCTCGGCGGCCATCGCGGCTGCGCGCGCATCCATCAGATCGCTGCCGTCCGTATCCAGCACCACGGAACGGTACTTCTTCATACCGGTGCCGGCGGGGATCAGCTTACCGATCAGCACGTTCTCCTTTAAGCCGATCAGCGGATCGATCTTGCCGTTGATGGCTGCCTCGGTCAGGACCTTGGTGGTCTCCTGGAAGGAAGCCGCGGACAGGAAGGAGTTCGTGGCCAGCGAAGCCTTGGTGATACCCAGGATGATGCGCTCAAACGTGGCCGGGGTCTTGCCCTCTGCCAGCATCTGGTCGTTGATATCCTCCAGCTCCAGCACGTTCATCACGGAGCCCGTCAGCAGGTCGGTGTCGCCCGGATCCTCGATGCGGACCTTCTTTAACATCTGGCGCACGATCACTTCGATGTGCTTATCGTTGATATCCACGCCCTGGATACGGTACACGCGCAGGACCTCGCG
>CACZPX010000060.1 GCA_902783095.1 uncultured Lachnospiraceae bacterium | reverse complement strand
TAAGGACCGTCCCCGCGTCCTCGCTTGCCTTCCCCCTGAGGGGAAGGTGCCTCAGACAAGCGTAAACCGCACAAAGCCGCGGACGGCGGTGCTCTCGCCTACGCCGCGTTCGTTGCAGCCGAGCGTCCAGCCTTCCCGGCCGGTCCAGAAATCCTTCTCCCAGGCGATGCGGCCGTTGATGCCCGGCAGCGGGTCGCCGGCTTTGTAGGTATAGCCGTAGCGGTCCGTTTCGGTCTTTGCGTAGTATTTTTCACCGCGCGGATACACGGCCTCCGCCCAGTAGGTGCCTGGCGCCGTGGGGAAGGCGGGCAGTTCGCCGCCCACAAAACCGTCGTCGTCGGCAAACCAGCGGAAGGTGAAGGTGTCGTTTGCCCCGGTGTTTTTTACCAGTACGTGGCCGTAGGAGTAGGCTTCAAAGCTGTCCTCCACGGTCTTTTGCGCATCGGGACCCGCCGCAAGCGCCGTGTTGGCGACGTTGCTTGCCACCACCGGGCGCGGCAGGTTGTTGTCGTTGCCGCGGTGCCCGTAGATCTCGTGGCTGTAGCAGCTTTCGATCAGGCGCGCGCGCAGCTCTTCTTTGTCAAAATTCCTGGCGGGGCCGTCCATCCAGCGCACCTCGTCCAAAAGGGCGGGATTTTTGTCCGACCGCATAAAGGCGAACTGGGTGGTGAGCGCCTCGATCGCGCGGCAAAAGCCCGTATCGCCCGTTGCCGTAAGCACCACGGCGCGGTTGCACTCGGGGTGGCGGTAGCAGTATACGGCGTCGGACGCGTCGTCGTTTAAGAGCACCAGCGTGGCGCCCCACTGCGCGTTGGTCTTGGTATTGGTATCGCGGCGCCAGACCTCCTCAAACAGGATATCGTCCATGCCCTTGTCGGTGCGCCAGGTGCCCAGGCTGCCGTCCGCCCTGCGGCAGAAGCCGTAAAACGTGTCCTTTTTGCCGGCCGGCGTGGTGATGCCGGAATCCGCGGACATGGTATTCTCAATGATAAAGCCAAAGCGCTCCGCCACGTTGTTGACGGGGTCGGTGCCGATAAAGGCCTTGATAAAGGCTTTGGCCTTTTCCTCAAACAGGGGCTGCTCCGCCTCGGTAAAGCCTTCGCCGGTGATGGTCATCAGCCGGTAGTCGTTGCTCACCAGCTCCGCAGAGTAGGTGCCGCCGTCTACGGGATAGAAGTCCGCGTTGTGAAACGGCGTGTCAATGGAGAAGGGATAGTCCAGCTCGTAGCAGCCGCCGGCGTAGACCGGATCGTCCGCCGCCGCTTTCACGGAAAGATGCAGCACATACTTGCCCACGCCGCTGGGGCCGGGGATGACGTCTTGCGGCCAGGTCCCGACGGCCGACAGCGAGGTGCCGGTGGTGCCGTCAAAGTTCTGCAGATGCCAGGAATAGGTGACGGAAAGCCTTGCGGGATCCGCGTCGTCCCGCAGATTCACGGCGGGGAGCGTCACCGGCTGCCCGTCGTAGGGCTTGGAAAGCACGGCCTCGTTGTAGCGGTCCTGCCACAGTTCGCCGAAATTGTGGGTCTCCGCGTGTCCGTCCCCCTCCGGCAGGTACGGGAAGACTTCCAGGTCCTCGTAGCTGCCCAGGCTGTAGACCGGGGTGTAGACCCGTACGGTAAAGGTGTTTTCACCGTGCTCCGGCAGCGTCAGGGTATAGGGCTTGCCGTTATAGGTACCGATAAAGACGGCCGCCACCGTGTAGTCGCCGGCAGGCAGGGCCAGCGGCGTATCCACCGGGACCGCGTCGTACAGAACGGATCCGGCCGCGTCGCGGACGGTCATCGAGAACGTGCCCGCCGCGCCGTTGTTGTCGGCCTCGTTCGCGGTCAGATTCTCCGCAAAGACCTTTTTGCAGACGCGCAGATGGCGCCCCGCCTCCGGATTTTCCGGCAGGCGGATCACAAAGTTTTCCTTATTTAACAGGACCGGCGCATGGTCGTAGAACATGTCGTTGTAAGGGGTAAACTGCAGCTGGGGATTGTGCGAGAGCAGGCAGAGCGTGTTGCGCCACACTTCCTTGCACAGTTCGCAAAAGCCGAACTCTTCCCTGTGCGTGCGGTCGTACACCTGGTTGGAGCCCACAAAGCGCATCTTGCAGGCCTCCACGGGGCGGAAGAGGTTCATGTATTCCGGCGTGGTGGGGCGGCCTTCGTAGAACGGATGCAGCTTGGTGCCGTTTTTGCCCAGCAGCCGTACCCAGGGGTTCCACTTCTGGAAGTTTTTATTGAAGAAATTGTCGCGGTAGACCACCTCCAGCGAATCCTTCCAGTCGGCCTTCGCGGCGTCCAGCTGGCCGGTGCCGGAGTAGAGGTACTCGTCCGGGATCAGCGCGATGTTGTGGCTGGTCTCGTGGATGGTCACGTCGATGTTGGCCCAGCTTAAGTTGGTATAGCCGCCGCCGGATGCGCCGTAGACCTCCGAATTGTACATGATGATCTTGGACGAATCGGTATTTTTAGGGCAGTAGGCGTCGCCCGTGGCCACGCGCAGGGCGTCGTTTCCGCCGCCCAGGCGCTGCATGCCCAAAAGCCATACGTGACCGCCAAAGTAGGTATCCTTTTTGTGGAAGCGGCCGTCGCTGGAGTCGTCGCCGCTCACGCCGCGCTCATTGGAGACCGCGTCGATGCGGAAGAACTTGATGTTCTTCGTAAACTCGGACAGGGGCGGATAGGTGAGCACCACGCGCGTAAAGCGCTGGGCGTAAAAATGCCACTTGTCCATATCCTCCGCCGTGAACCCGTCGCCCATCAGGATCAAAACAAAGCAGTCCTCATCCGGCGTATTCTCGCTCTCCGGGGTGATGACTGCATAGGGGAACTTCGCGTATGCGGGGTCGAGGCCTTCGGCTGCGGGGTCTCTTTGCGCGGGCACGTGCGCCATGCCCATCAGACGGCATTCCTCCTCATAGAGGGCCTGCCAGTTTGCGTTGGAATCGCAAGACATAGATAACCTCCCAACAGATGATCGGAAACTGCGGGCGGCGGGGCGCCGCCCGGTCCTCCATAAAAGTAACACATCGGAACAAAAAGTGCAACGGAGGGCTGCCGGCAGTCTTCTTGCATTGCCGGGCGATATGGGGTAAATTGAAGGCAGCAATGGGGAGGTATAAAGCGGTGACGGATCCTTTTTCCCGTACGGCCCTGCTTTTGGGCGAAGAAGCCATGGAACGGTTAAGGCGCGCGCGCGTCGCGGTGTTCGGCATCGGGGGCGTGGGCGGCTACGTGTGCGAGGCGCTGGTGCGCAGCGGCATCGGGGCCTTTGACCTGGTCGATCCCGACACGGTGAGCGAGACCAATCTGAACCGCCAGATCATCGCGCTGCGCAGCACGGTGGGGCAGTACAAGACCGACGTGATGAAGGCGCGCATGCTGGATATCGATCCGGACGTGCGGGTGCAGACCCGCCACAGTTTCTTTCTGCCGGAAAACGCGGACGCGTTTCCCTTTGCGGACTATGATTACGTGGTGGACGCGGTGGATACCGTCACGGCCAAGCTGGAACTGATCGTGCGGGCAAAGGCCGCGGGCGTGCCGGTGATCAGCGCCATGGGCGCCGGCAACAAGCTGGACGCGTCGCGGTTCCGCGCGGCGGATATCGGGGAGACCAGCATCTGTCCGCTGGCCCGCGTGATGCGCAAGGAGCTGAAAAAACGCGGCATTGAGCACGTGAAGGTGGTCTATTCGGACGAACCGCCGCTCAAGCCGGCTTCGCCGGAGGGCGAAGAGGCGCCGCCCGGCAGGCGCGCGCTGCCCGGCAGCATCAGCTACGCCCCGGCCGTGTGCGGGCTGACCATCGCAGCGGAGGTGATAAAGGACCTGGCCGGGATCTCCTGAAAAAATCTGAAAATGCGGCGGATGCGCGGGACCGTGCCTCTGCCGCATTCCGCATTTTGTCACTTCCTTTCTGGCATCTCCGTGGTATACTAAACTACAGTTTACATACGGAGGAGCCCCGATGATCTACAGCATCAACAGGACCAACTACTGTGATTTCGATACGCTGGCCGTCAACCGGCTGCCGGCCAGAAGCTATTTTATCCCCTACCCGGACCGGGCGGGCGCCGCGGCCGCGGAGCCGCTCGCAAAGCGCTACGGCTCCCCCAAAGTGGCCTGCTTAAACGGGGAGTGGGATTTTCTTTTTTACGCGGATCCCAAAGCGCTGCCGCAAAAGCTGGATACCGACGCCGTGACCTTTTCCAAAATGCCGGTGCCTGGCTGCTGGCAGTTTCACGGCGTGGGAAGCCCGGCCTACATCAACGACCGCTATCCCTTCCCCTGCGATCCTCCGCGGATCCCCAAAGAGGAGCCGGTGGGCGAGGTCTTTTACTGGACGCGCGAGGCGGGGGAGATCAAGGAAGTCCGCGTGACCCCCAAAGACGAGTACAATTACGTGGGCGTATACCGCAGGACGCTCACCGTGCGCTTTACAGACAAACCGGCAGCGGCCGGTGCTAAAAAGTCGGCGGACGGGGCGACTGCGGAACCCTCGGTCAGCTGCGCGCCGGGTAGCCGCTTTGAGTTGTCCTTTCTGGGCGTGGCGCCCTGCGTGGACCTCTACTGCAACGGAGCGTTTGCCGGCTATGCGGAGGGGAGCCACAATACGGCGG
>CACZPX010000059.1 GCA_902783095.1 uncultured Lachnospiraceae bacterium | reverse complement strand
GCCGGAATCCCAGATCAGTTCGCTGCGCGTGAACAGATCGTCCGGCGCCTCCAGCGTTTTGCGCATGCTGCGGATGATGTTGCGCATACAGGCCTCGTTCATCTCGTCCGTCAGGTTCACGTACCGCGGCTCGCCCATGTAGGACTCCAGGCAGTGGCTCAGCGTGTCAAAGGAGCCCGTCATCACCTGCAGCATGGGCATGCTCATGGTATGGACCGGATCCAGCACCGCAAAGTCGAAAAAGGCGCCGAACACGTCGTCCTTGATCATCTTTTCCTGATTGGTGATCACGGCGCCGTTGTTCATCTCCGCGCCGGTACCGAAGGCGGTAAGCACGCAGCCCGCCGGCAGGAACCTGCCGTGGTCCAGCGCCTTCTGCCCGTCATGTCCCAGGTCCCAGATGTCCTCTTCCATGCCGGCCTGCGCGGCGATCACCTTGCAGCAGTCCAGCACGGAGCCGCCGCCGACCGCCAGGATAAAGTCCACGCCTTCCTTTTTGGCGAGCGCGGCTCCCTCCAGCGCCTTGGCGTAGGTGGGGTTGGGCATGATGCCCGGAAACTCCACGATCTCCTTGCCCGCCGCCTTTAAGAGCGCGGTCACCTCGTCGTAGACGCCGTTTCGTTTGATGGAACCGAAGCCGTAGGCCAGCATCACCTTTTTGCCGACCTTTTCAAGCTCTGCGGGAAGCGCGCGCTGCGCGGCGCCCTCACCGAAATAGACTCTGACCGGAAAACGATAGAAAAAAGAATTCATGGACGTACCTCGCTGATATTTTCCTGGTCCCATCATACACAGAGGCCGGGGTTTGTGCAAGATGCAGCAGGCTTTTTCGGGGAAGCGGCGTCCCCTTCATTTCAGCAACACCGTCACCGTCCCCTCCTGTGCCGTGCAGTGCACCTGCGCGCCGGCAGCGGCCAGCCGCGCCAGGGTCTGCGCGTGGGGGTGGCCGTAGGGATTGCGCGCGCCCGCGCTGATCAGCGCCAGCTGCGGCGTGGTCCCCTGCAGCAGCGCTTCCCCGCAGGACGTTTCCGAGCCGTGGTGCGGCACCTTCAAAACGTCGACGTCCGGCCAGTCCGCAATGGCAGTCTCCGCTTCCGCTTCCATATCTCCCGTAAACAGGGCGGAAAAGCCGCCGCCCTCCATCAAAAGCAGCATCGATTCGTCGTTCGTATTGCCGTCTTTGATCCCTCCGGACCACACGGAAAACGACAGTTCTTTCACGCGCAGCACATCTCCCGTCTCCAGCCACAGCCAGTCCGCGCCGTTTTTGCCCGCCGTCTGCGCAAGCGCCGCGTAGGCCTCGCTGTCCGCGCTGATCTTTGACGCCGCCACGCGCTCCACCGAAACGGTCCGCTCTTTCAGCAGCGCTTCCGTTCCGTTGATGTGGTCCGCGTCCGGATGGCTTAAAAACAAGGCGTATACCTGCGTGATCCTCTGCTGCTGCAGATAGGGCACGATCACCTTTTTCCCGACGTCCTGCGCGGAACTGCTGCCGGCGTCTACCAGCACGGCGCCGCCGCCCGCAAACTCCACGACAAAACAGTCGCCCTGCCCCACGTCCAGCATGGTGAGCGCCGTCTGCGTGCGCGCCGGCCGCCGCAGGACCAGGGCCAGCGCAAACAGCGCGCAGAAGAAGGCTGCTCTGCGCAGCCGCATATAAAACGCGTGCTGCGTCTTTTCTCCAGATACTTCCAGCACCCGGGCCGCAAGCCTGCGCCCGCGCCGGTCAGACAGGCGGTGCAGCCACCGGCGTATGTGCCGCAGAACGTCCCGGGCACTCAAACTGTCTTCAGCACGCGCCTTTGCCGGCTCCGCCTGCTCCCGCCCCGTCTTTTTCTTCATCCAGACAAGCGCGGCCGCCAAAAGCGCGCAGTAGAGCGCCAGCTGCCAGCCGTATGGCCTGCCGGTCACCAACCTGGCGCCCGGCAGGCGCTCCGCCGCGGCGCACAGCCACAGGATCCCGCGAAAGATGTAGTGCGCCAGTCCGCATAAAAACACGCCGCCCGGCAGGTAGACGAGCGCAGCGAGCACCGCCGCCGCGAGGCTTGCCAGCGCGGCGCCTACCGGCGGGACCGCCAGCAGGTTTAAAAGCAGGCCGTACACCGGCAGCGTATAGAAGTGATAGGCGATCAGCGGAAAGGTGACCAGCTGCACCGCGGCGCTGGCCAGCACCGCCTTTAAGACGCGGTTTTTGGACACGTGCAGCCACCGCTCCAGCACCGGCGCCACGATGCTCAGCGCGTATACCGCGGCAAAAGAGAGCTGGAAAGCGGCGTTGTAAACGTAGTACGGATCCCGCAGCAGGATCAGAAGTCCCGCAAGTCCCAGGGCCGAGGGCGCGTCGTAGGTCCTGCCGAAGAACACCGCGCCGGTCTGGACGGAAAACATCACAAAGGCGCGCCAGGCGGAAACGGAGCCGCCGATCATCAGCACGTACCCCAAAAGGATCAGGTCCGCCCCCAGCGCCGCCGCCCTTTTGGAGAGGCGCAGCTTTTTTAAGATCCACTGCACCGCGTTGGCGATCAGGGTAAGGTGCAGGCCGCTGATGGCAACGATGTGCGCGATGCCCCCGTTTTTCAGCAGGCCGTACGCGTCGTCCGTCAGGCTGCGCTTGTCTCCCAAAAGCAGCGCGGCAAACAGGCCGTCCTCCTCCGCGTCCGCGCTGAGCCGGCGGATGCTCTCCCGCAGCAGGGCCTTCCCCTGCTCCAAAAGCGGCAGCGCAAGTTCCGTCTGCTCCGCGGCGTAATACGAAGAGGCCGGAACTTCTATCAGTCCCAGCCACCCGGCCAAAAGCTCTCCCAGGATCCAGCCCCCAAGGATCCACAGAAGCGGTCTTCTCATGTAAGGGTTACTCTTTGATCTCCACGATATCGATGTTGAACGCAAACGGTTCGGCCAGCGACAGCTTGGACAGGCCCAGCGTCACGTTGGTCTCCCCGTTGATAGAGAACTGCACTTTATCGATCCCGTCCAGCGACGTCAGGGAATTGACGATGGCGTAGACGGCGAGCGTTTCCCTGCCGGCCTCCATGCCGGTGACGAACGCGTCGTCCAGATTCAGGTAGCAGACGCCGTCCCTGGTGTTGACCGAGAGCACGGAAACGCCCTGCGGGACCACCGCGTAGGCCTTCGGCGAAGACGGCCCGGCGATCAGTTCGCGCATCACGGTACGTTCCGGCTGCACGTTGTTGCTGTCCCGTACGGTCTTGGTGACTTCGGTCAGCCGCGTCCCGCTCTCGTTGGCAAAGAACAGCCGGATCTCGGAAACGCGGTAATCGTCTTCGTCCTGGCCCGCGTTGTTGGCAAACAGGGCCGGACGCATCAGGCCAAAGGCACGGCCGCTGTTGTCCGTGACCGTCTCTCCGTTGATGTAGACCAGAATGGCGTCGACGCCCTCCGGCTGTGTGAGCGTCCGGGTGAGCGCCGAAAGCATCAGCAGGTAGGTGTTGTAATTCAGAACGGAACGGTCGCCCTCCAGATAGAGCTTTAAGATGCTGCCCGTCTGTTCCAGGCTGTTTACCGTAAACCGGCCCTCCAGCACGGAGACCACGTCCGTATCGGGCGCCGTCATCATCTGCGTCAGAAGTTCCTCCGCCTGGTCGCGGGGCTCCTGTGCCTGCGGCACGTAGTCCTTTGAAACCAGCGCGTTGCCCTGCAGGTTCTGGTAATAGATGTAGACCGCGCCTTCCGGCCGCTCCTCCTTTGCGGAGCAGGCGGACAGCAGCAGGATCACCGCCAGCATTGCCGGCCATAATCTTCTCATGCCTTTCCGCCTCCTTCCTCAGAGGTATAGACGAGCGGGATGCGCACCACAAAGGTGCTGCCCTCGTCCGTACTGCTGTGCACGCGGATGGCGCCGTTGTGCAGGTTTACGATAGACTTGGTGATGGACAGGCCCAGTCCCGTCCCGCCGGTCGCGCGGGCGCGGTCCTTGTCCACGCGATAGAAGCGCTCGAAGATGTGGTCCTGCGCCTCCTCGGGAATGCCGCAGCCGGAATCCGCCACCTTGATGTAAAAGTACTTCATGTCCGCGTTCAGGGAGACGCGCACCCAGCCGCCCTCGCGGTTGTATTTGATCGCGTTCTCCACCAGATTGGTGATGGCCAGCGTCATCTTGACCTCGTCCACGTCCGCCATCACCGGGCGGAAGCTCTCGTAGGCCAGCTCCACCTTGGCGTTCTGCGCCAGCGGCATCAGGCGCTTTAAGGTGAGCTGCAGCCAGTCGTTGATATTGGTATTGGCGATGTTCAGGGTCACCACACCGCGGTCCAGGCGCACCATGGACAGCAGATCGTCTATGATGCGGCTCTCGCGGTCGATCTCCTTCGTGATGTCCGCCATAAACTCGCGGTAGAGCTCGTTGGGCACTTCTTCCATCCCCATCAGGGACTCCGCAAGCACCTTCACCGACGTGATGGGCGTCTTCAGCTCGTGCGCCACGTCGGAGACGAACTCCTGCCGGGACTCGTCCAGCATGCGCAGCCGGCCGATGGTGCGGTTGACCGCGTCGCTGATGCGGGCGGTCTCACGGTAATTGCGCACGTCCACGCGGGAACGCAGGCTGCCGTCCGCCGCGGCGTCCACGGAGACCGCCAGCTTTTTGAGCGGGCGCAGCAGAAACAGGATGGCCAGCACCGCGGCCAGGACCGTCGCCGCAAACATGATCAGCCAGTACAGCGGAATACGCTCCTGAATGTATCTTATCCCGCTCACGGCGCTGCTCAGGTCCTTGGTGACCAGCACGACCCCGGTGATCGCCTTTTCCTCCGACGTCTCGTTGACCATCGGATAGGCCACGATAGAAAGCATCGTCTCCTGATCCGCCTTGCTGATGATGCTCTTTGCGGACAGGCATTCCATCACCTGTTCCGAGACGTTGTAGCGCCCCTGGTCCACGTTGTAGGAATCGCTGATGATGCGGCAGCCCGCATCCATGATCTGGATCCGGGCGTCCCAGATGTCTGCCACCTGGGCCAGCATATAGTTGACGGTCGGATTGGTCGGTACGTTGATATAATCGGCGGTCTGGAGCTGATTTGCCAGGATCATCACCTGCTCGCGGGAGCGCTGTACGTAAAACTCGATCTCCTTGTCGGACGAGCTGCGTACCAGAAAATAACTCGTCACGACGACGGGGACGGTGCACAAAATGATGACGACGATGAACAGTCTGAGACTCAGACTGGCGCCTTTTTTGCGGATGCCCTTTGCCATGATCAGTCTTTATAGAAATAACCGACGCCCCATTTGGTGAATACGTACTGCGGGTCGGACGGATTCGTCTCCACTTTTTCGCGCAGACGGCGTACGTGCACGTCCACGGTGCGCACGTCGCCCGGATAATCGGCGCCCCAGATCAGCGACAGCAGCTGCTCTCTGGTGTAGACCTTGCCGGGATTGGTGATCAGAAGCTCCAGCAGGTCAAATTCCTTGGTGGTCAGGTTGATCTCCCGGTCGTTGATAAAGATGCGGCGGCTCTCGGTGTCCATGGTGAGGCCGCGCACGGTGATGCGGTTGTCCGGCTTGACCGGCTCCTTTTTGACGCCGCGGTTGCGCCTGGTGATGGCCTTGATGCGGGCCTTCACCTCCAGAATATTGAACGGCTTGGTGATGTAGTCGTCGGCGCCGTATTCCAGTCCCAGGATCTTGTCCATGTCGTCGCTTTTTGCGGTGAGCATGATGATCGGCACGTCCGAAGTCTCGCGCACCTGCTGGCAGACCTCCATGCCGTCCTTTTTGGGCAGCATCAGATCCAGCAGGATGATGTCGTAATCATTCCGCGCGATCATCTCCAGCGCCTCTTCTCCGTCATAGGCGCAGTCCACTTCCATCCCGTCCTGCTCCAGGCTGAACTTCAATCCCTTTACGATCAGTTTTTCGTCATCGACGACCAGTACTTTAGCCATTTACTCTCCTGTCTTGATCCTGTCCTTCAGCTGCGAAAACGCGCTCTCCTTGATCCCGGGCACCTTCATGATGTCCTCGATCGTCTCAAAGCGGCCGTTCTCCTCGCGCCAGGCAATGATCGCCTGCGCCTTTGCCGCACCGATGCCCGGCAGCTTTTCCAGCTCTTCCGCGCCGGCGGTGTTAATATCGATCAGTCCGTCGCTCTTTTGCCGGGCCGCCTCCTGCAGAGACTGCGCCTCCGTCTGCGTGGGGATGCGGATCTGCTCCCCGTCGGCGACGGGCTTTGCGAGATTGTGATGGGTCCGGTCCGCCGTGGGAAGAAAACCGCCCGCGGCGCGGACCGCGTCCTCCACGCGGCTGCCCGCCTCCAGCTCGTACACGCCCTCCCGGCGCACGGCCCCGCATACGTGAACGATCAGCGTCTGCGGCTCCCGCGCGGTCTCCGGCTGGGCGCCGGTCTCCGACCGCTGCTGCATCACCACCACGCCGTCCGTTCCCAGCGCAGACTCACTTCTGCCGCACAAAAACAGAGCTCCGGCGAGCATCACGCAAAATCCGGCAACAAAAGCGTAATATTTTTTCTTTTTCTTCATCCCGCCTCCCGGGCGAGAATGCTTCTGTCAAAAGATATTCTAATGAAAAGCGCCGCGTTTCGCAAGTCCCTTCTGCACAAAAAGCCGCACGCGCCCCTTTTTTGCCAAAGAAATACGCGGTAACAAATCATCAACAAAGCCGTAACAATCCGGCCGCGTTTGTGATAAAATGCAGATATGGAGATCGAACGCAAATTTTTACTGAAACGGATACCCGAACGGTTGGAGGACTATCCCGCCGTCCTCATAGAGCAGGCATACCTCTGCCGCAGGCCTGTGGTGCGCGTGCGCGATGCCGACGGGCAGTATGAGCTCACCTGCAAGGGAAAGGGAAAGATGGTGCGGGAGGAGATCAACCTGCCGCTTTCCGCGGAGGCCTACGCCTCCCTGCGCGCCAAGGCGGAAGGCACGGTCATCAAAAAGCGCCGTTACCGGATCCCGTACGGCGCCTATACCATAGAACTGGACCACTTTATCTCCCCCAGGGCCGGCCTGTATCTGGCCGAGGTGGAATTTCCCACCGAAGCCGAAGCCCTCGCCTTCACCCCGCCCGACTGGTTCGGGGAGGACGTGACGCAGGATGAGCAGTATCATAACGCGCGAATGTAGTGCCGAAAAGCGCGGTCCCGCGAAGCGGGATCAAAAAGAACAGCCTCCGCAGACGGGCAGCTTGCTGACCGGGCTGCGAGGGCTGTTCTTTTTCGTCCAGCCTTGGGGCAGGACCGCATTTGGCGGCTAGAATCGGGCGAGCGGCTCCGCCGCGAGCAGCGCCCCCTCTCCCCTTATTCCTTATCCCTCTTCATCAGCGCGCGCACGCTCTCCACGGCCAGCCGCACGGCGCTGTCCGTGTCGTGCACCACGGGGTTTTCCAGCCCCATCTTCTCCCGCTCCTGATTGGCCATCACAAGAAAGCAGGCGCCGCAGCGCACGCGTCTGGCCGCAGCGACCGTAAACAGCGCCGCGGATTCCATCTCCGAGGCCAGGCAACCCAGGCGGATCCAGGCCTGCCACTTATTGATCAGCTCATAGTCCACCGGCATGCTCTCCGGGCTGTGCTGCCCGTAAAACGAGTCCTTGCACTGCACCACGCCCACGTGATGCGGCAGGCCCATGGCCGCCGCCGTGTCCGCCATGGCACGCAGCACGGTATAGTCCGCCACGGCCGGAAACTCGATGGGCGCATACTCTTTGGACGTCCCCTCCATGCGGATGGCCGCGTTCGCGATCACCACGTCTCCGCTTTTTACGTCCCGCTGCATGCCGCCGCAGGTCCCGATGCGGATGAAGGTGTCCGCGCCGCAATTGATCAGTTCTTCCATGGCGATGGAGGCCGACGGCCCGCCGATGCCGGTGGAGGTGACGCTCACCTTTTCGCCGTCCAGCGTGCCGGTATACGTGATATATTCCCGGCTGTCCGCCACCAGTTTCGCGTCGTCAAAATACTTTGCGATCGCCGCGCAGCGCTTGGGATCGCCGGGCAGGATCACGTAGCGGCCCACGTCACCCTTTCCGCACTGGATATGATACTGTTTTCCGGGATCTTCCGAATATTTCATGTTCTTCCCTCCTGCTGTGGAATACCGTTTCATTATAAGAGGTATTTCCCGGATTTTCAACGCTGCCGGGATATGCTATGATCGTACCGGAAAAGCAGCTGCAAAGGAGGTCTCCCATGTCCATCAGCATCGACGTCATCAAAGAGGCACAGCAGCGGATCGCGCCGTACGCCGTCCGCACGCCGCTGCTTCGTCTGCAGAATCTGGACCGGTATCTGGGCTGCCGGGTCTACGTCAAGGCGGAATGCATGCAGCTCACCGGCGCGTTTAAGCTGCGCGGCGCCTTAAACAAAATGCTTTCGCTCTCGCGCGAAGAGCTGGACCGCGGCATCGTGGCCGCCTCGTCCGGCAACCACGGGCGCGCCGTGGCCTACGTGGCCGGACAGCTCGGCACCTCCGCGGTCATCGTCATGCCGCGCACCGCCCCGGCCGTCAAAATAGAAAACATCCGCGCGCTCGGTGCAGAGATCGTCCTCTGCGACGCCGCCGAGCGATTTGAAGTGAGTGCCAGGATCTGCGCCGAACGCGGGGCTACGCTGGTGCCCCCTTACAACGACCCCGCCGTCATGGCCGGGCAGGGCACCTGCGGGCTGGAGATCGCCGAACAGCTGCCCGATATGGACGCGCTGCTCGTTCCGGTCAGCGGCGGCGGCCTGCTCTCCGGCGTCTCCGAAGCGGTGCGGACGCTGCTTCCTTCCTGCCGTATCTACGGCGCCGAGCCGGAAGCTCTGCCGCGCTACAGCGAAAGCCTTGCCGCCGGAGTACCCGTAAAGGTAAACCGCGGCACGTCGCTTGCCGACGCCCTGGTCTCCGATACCCCCGGGCCGCTCTGCTTCCCGGTGGTCAAACGGAACGTAAACGCTGTCTTCCCCGTCTCCGACGCCAATATGCTGAAGGCCATGAAGCTCCTGTTGACCGAGGGCAAGCTCTTTGCGGAGCCCTCCGCCTGCATCGGCATCGGCGCGGTGCTGCAGGGCCTGGTCCCCGTCCAAAAGACCGACAGGGTCTGCTTCCTGATCTCCGGCGGAAACGCCGGGCTGGAGCAGCTGGAGGTGCTCGCTGGTATATAAAAAAAGAATAATACACGCTCCTCCCCAGGTCTTTCTTGCAGGGCATCCAAACCTCTGCTATAATCCCAACAGTTTTTAGGAGGTACTCACTATGGCTGAATTACTGGAGATCCTGATGATCGTAAGCTTTGGCATTTCATGGCCTATGAACCTGATCAAAGCCCTCCGTTCGCGCACCACCAAAGGCATGAGCATGCCGTTTTACTGCCTGATCTTTTTCGGATATATCTGCGGCATCATATCCAAGTTCGTCAACACGAGCTATATGGCTCAGTTCTCGGAAAAATGGTATGTGCTGATCTTCTACTTTTTCAATCTGATCATGGTGGGATCCATCATCTTTGTTTACTTCCGCAATAAGAAGCTGGACAAGGCCGCAGGAAAATGATGTTTCGTTCCAGTCGCATCCTCTCATTATTACTCGTCCTTTCTCTGCTTTTCGGTCTTTCGTCTGCCCTGACCGGCTGCAGTTCATCCGTACAGCAGAACGTTTCAACGACTGCTGATCTGGCGG
>CACZPX010000058.1 GCA_902783095.1 uncultured Lachnospiraceae bacterium | reverse complement strand
TCAAACAATAAAAAGCACCAATGCAATTGTGAAAGGTAACTTTTAAAAACCCTTTTCATCCGTTATAATGATCATGCTGTGCCGAAAACCGCGTCTTACGCACCGCGAAACGCCGCACGGCATCTATCACGGCAGGCCCGCGCCGAAACGCCGCAGGGCTGTGCCTTTGAAATGAGAGAACCCTATGAAGATCCTTGGAATCGAAGCGTCCTCGCTGGTGGCTTCCGTGGCCGTGCTGGATGGGGACGTGATCACGGCGGAGTATACCGTCAACTATAAAAAGACCCACTCCCAAACGCTGATGCCCATGCTAAAGGAGATCGCGGCCATCACGGAGCTGGACTTGAACAGTCTGGACGCGATCGCGGTGTCCGGCGGGCCCGGCTCGTTTACCGGCCTGCGCATCGGCTCCGCCACGGCCAAGGGGCTGGGACTGGCGCTTGACAAACCGCTCATCCACGTGCCCACGCTGGACGCGACGGCGGCGCAGCTGCCGTACTGCGCGCATCTGATCTGCGTGATGATGGACGCCAGGCGCGACCAGGTCTACACCGGCCTGTACTACAACCGCGAAAGCCTGCAGATCGTGCACGAAAACGACGCGCTGGCGATCGCGGACCTGCTGGACCTGGTAAAGGCCCGCGGGGAGAAGACCGTGTTCTTAGGCGATGGCGTGCCGGTGCACCGGGCGGCCATAGAGGCGGCCCTGGGGCAGAACGCGCTGTTCGCGCCGGCCGGGACCAACCGCCAGCGGGCTGCCGCCGTAGCACTGCTCGGCGCGCAGTATTATGAACGCGGCGAGACGCAGACCGCCGGCGAACACGTGCCGGTCTACCTGCGCATGTCGCAGGCGGAGCGGGAATACGTGGAGATCAGAGAGGCGGACGCCGCCGCGCCGGAGCAGCTTTCGCAGCTGGCGGCCATAGAAGCTGCCTGCTTTTCGGACGCATGGAGCAGGGAGGACCTGCGCGCCCTGCTGACAGGCGCCGGACGGTACGCCTATCTGGCCATGCGCCGCGGCGTGCCGGCCGCCTATATCCTGCTGCAGGACGTGGCCGGGGACGGCGAGATCCTGCGCATCGGCACACTGCCCGACTACCGCAAAAAGGGCATTGCCGGCCGGCTTTTGGCGGAAGCGGAAAAGCGGCACGGCGCGGTGACGTGCTGGAATCTGGAGGTACGGGAGAGCAATCTGCCCGCCGTATCGCTGTATAAAAAAGACGGCTTTTCGCAGATCCGCGTGCGGCCGGATTACTATGCCGATCCGAAGGAGGCGGCCGTGTGCATGCAGAAGATCGTCCCGCAGGAGGAGAACCATGTTTGACGTCTGCCTGCTGGGGACCGGCGGCATGATGCCCCTGCCGTACCGCTATCTGACCTCCCTGTACCTGCGTTATGAGGGCAGCGGTCTGCTGATCGACTGCGGGGAGGGCACGCAGATCGCCGCCAAAAAGGCCGGCGTCTCCTACAAGGGGATCGACACGATCTGCTTTACGCATTTTCACGCGGACCACATCAGCGGCCTGCCGGGCTTTCTTCTGACCATGGGCAACGCCGAACGCACGGAGCCCCTCACCATCGTGGGGCCCAAGGGCGTGGAACGCGTGGTGAACGCCCTGCGCACCATCGCGCCGGAGCTGCCGTTTTCCATTGAATTCAAGGAACTCGCCGAACAGACGGAGGCGCTGCGGTGCGGCCCCTTTATGGTGGACGCCTACCGGGTGAATCACAAGGTCACCTGTTACGGCTACGCGGTGAGCATCCCGCGGGCGGGCAAGTTCGACGTGGAGGCGGCCCGGGCGCTTGGCCTGCCGGTGCAGCTGTGGAACCCGCTGCAAAAAGGGCAGACCGTGGACTATGAGGGGCGCACCTATACGCCCGACATGGTGATGGGCCCCGCCAGACGCGGCTTAAAGGTGGCCTACTGCACGGACACGCGGCCGGTGCCGGTCATCGCGGACTACGCAAAGGACGCGGACCTCTTTATCTGCGAGGGCATGTACGGCGAGCCTGACAAGCAGGACAAGGCGAAGGAATACAAGCACATGACCATGCAGGAGGCCGTGACCATCGCGGCGCAGGCGCAGCCGAAGGAACTGTGGCTGACGCACTACAGTCCGTCCATGATGCATCCGGAGGAGTTTTTGCCGGAGTTAAAGAAGACCTTTGAGCGGACGCTCGCGGTGCGGGACGGCAGAAAGAAGACCTTAAAATACGACGACGGGGGAGAAAATGGCTGATTTCCTGGTTCTGGCAATAGAAAGCTCCTGTGACGAGACCGCGGCGGCCGTGGTGAAAAACGGCCGCACCGTACTGTCAAACGTGATCGACTCGCAGATCGATATTCATACCAAATACGGCGGGGTGGTGCCGGAGATCGCCTCCCGCAACCACATCGCGAACATCGACCGGGTGATCCGCACGGCGCTCTCGGACGCCGGCGTGACGCTTTCGCAGATCGACGGCATCGGCGTGACCAAGGGGCCGGGCCTTGTAGGCGCGCTCTTAGTCGGCGTGGCGGAGGCCAAGGCCATCGCCTTCGCGGCGGACAAACCGCTGATCGGCGTCAACCACATCGAAGGGCACGTGTGCGCCAATTTTATCGAGCACCCGGACCTGGAGCCGCCGTTTTTGTGCCTGATCGTCTCCGGCGGGCACACGCATCTGGCCATGATGGAGGACTACGGCCGTTTCGACATCCTGGGACGGACCGTGGACGACGCGGCGGGCGAGGCCTTTGACAAGGTGGCGCGCGCCATCGGGCTGGGGTACCCCGGCGGTCCCAAGATCGAAAAGGCCGCGAAGGAGGGAGACCCGGAGTCGATCCGCTTCCCGCGCGGCAAGGTGGACGGCTCCGCCTACGATTTTTCGTTTTCTGGCATGAAATCCGCGGTCCTCAACTACTTAAACCACGAGGAGATGATGGGCAATCCCATCTCCGTGCCGGACGTGGCGGCGTCCTTCCAGCAGGCGGTGATCGACGTGCTGACCGAGCACGCGGTGACGGCCGCGAAGGAACTGGGGCAGAGGCGCCTGGTGCTGGCGGGCGGCGTGGCCTCCAACAGGACGCTGCGCGCGGCCCTGCAGAAGGCCTGCGAGGCGCAGGGCATCACGCTGTACGTGCCCTCCCCGGTATACTGCACGGACAACGCGGCGATGATCGGCGCGGCGGCCTATTATCACTTTGCCAAGGGAGAGCGCGACGGCATGGACTTAAACGCCGTTCCCGGCCTGCGGCTGTAGAAAGACGAGCGGCCGCGCACGCCGCGCATAGCCTGCGGGCCTGCGGCGCGCCAAACGCAAAAAGCATTGCAAGCAGACCGCAATTTTGATATACTTTCGTAAATAAAGCCGTGTATTGTACGGCAAATCGAGCGGCCGCGGCGCAGACAGACGCCGGGCATGGAAACACATAAAAGACAGCTTTGGAGGGATCATCATGGAAAATACAGCTCCTGCACCCGAAGAGATCTTAAATATCGAGGAACCGGCCGTACGGACCGAAAACGTGATCATTGAGAACGAAGTGCTGGCGGAGATCGCCTGCTACGCCGCTGCGGACGTGGAGGGCGTGAGCGAGGTGGCCGGATTAAAGGCCAGGGACATCAAGTCCAAATTCGGCTTTAAGAACGCGCCCAACGGCGTCAAGATCGACAAGACGGAAGAGGGCCTGGTCATCTATCTTGCCATCATCATCGACAGCCGCTACAACATTCCGGAGACCACGGCCAAACTGCGCGAGAAGATCAAGCAGACCGTGGAGGCCATGACGGACTGCGACGTCTTGGCGGTCAACATCAAGATCTCCGGCGTATACGTTGAGAAAGAGCAGGACTGAGAAAGACCTATGAAACGGAGACAGATGCGGGAACAGGTCTTTAAAGAACTGTTCCTGATGGACTTTTACAACAGGGAAGAGGCGGACGAGCAGTGGCAGCTCTATCTGGAGAACCAGGAGGAGGTCGGCGAGACCGACGTGCCGGAACTGTCTGCGCGCGCCCGCGCGATCGCGGACCGGATCCCGGAACTGGACGCAAAGATCAACGCGGCCTCGGTGGGCTGGAAGACGAGCCGCATGAACCGGACGGATCTGGCCATCCTGCGGCTGGCCGCGTTTGAGATCCTGTTCGACGACGAGATCCCGGACAAGGTCGCCATCAACGAGGCGGTGGAACTGGCCAAGGCCTACGGGGAGGACGAGTCCTACGCGTTCATCAACGGCGTGCTGGGGCAGATCGCCGCGGACAAGGAAAGGGAGAACGGGCAGTAAATGCCGGAAGCGGTCTTTACGGTAGGCAAGGTCAACGCCTACATCAAGAGCATATTTGAAAATGATTTCGCCCTACGCCAGATCGCGGTGCGGGGCGAAGTTTCTAATTGCAAGTACCACACTTCCGGGCATATCTACTTTACGTTGAAGGACGAGACCGGCGTGCTGGGCGCGGTGATGTTCCGCGGCAGCCGTCCGCGAGGCCTGCGCTTTCAGATGCGGGACGGCCAGCAGGTGATCGTCCGCGG
>CACZPX010000057.1 GCA_902783095.1 uncultured Lachnospiraceae bacterium | reverse complement strand
CTCGGAGGCGGAATAGCCGAGCGCGACCAGGGCCTCCAGCGCGTCCTCCCGCTCGCGGCTGCCCGCGGCCGGGATGCTCTCCGGCACGCCCAGCGCCTCGTTCAAGTCGCTCAGCTTGAACTTGTCCTTCAGTTCCAGGATGATCTTCTTGGCCGTCTTGGGCCCCAGTCCCGGCGTTTTGGCGATCTTTTTCTCATCGTCGGCGATCACCGCCAGCTTCAGTTCGTTGGTCGTCATGGCACCCAGCAGGCCGACGGCGGCCTTGGGGCCTACGCCGCTGATGCCCAGCAGCAGCCGGAACAGTTCCCGGTCTTCCGCCTGACGGAAGCCGTAAAGCTTCAGCGCGTCTTCCGTCACGTGAAAATGCGTATACAGCCTTATGCTGCTGCCGAGCGGCGGCAGTTCGGAAAGCAGGGACACCGGCACCGTGATAAAATAGCCGATGCCGCCGGTCTCCACCACCACGCCCTTCTCGGACGCCTCCGCCAGTATGCCGCTCACATAGGATATCATTTTCGGACCGATCGCCTTTCTAGTGTTTTCTGTCTATCATCATATACGATATGTTGCGGATTTGCCACCAAAAATTGCTGCCGAAAGAAAGAATTAAGAAGTAAACGCCCCTTCTTTTGCCCGCTGTTTGCCCGATTTCTCCTTGCAATCCGGACGCTGCGATACGATAATAGACGCACCATGAAGATCATCGACAAAACCTTTTCGCTTGATTATAAAGACGTCCCGGAAAACGCGCTGTTCCTGGATATCGAGACCACCGGCTTAAAGGCGGAGACCTCGCACCTGTACCTGTTCGGGTGCATCTGGGAAGAGGCGCCCGGCGCCTGGCGCTTTAAGCAGTGGTTTGCCGAGACCCCCTATGAGGAGCGCGTCGTTTTGCGGGAGGTGAACGCCTTTGCGGCGGACTTTTCCGCCTTTGTGCACTTTAACGGGGACCGCTTTGATCTTCCCTATCTGAACGTAAAGGCGGAGGACTTTGGGCTGGACAGCGTGTTCCCTGCGAAAAAGAGCTTTGATCTCTACCCCGTCTTAAAGCCCTTAAAGGCCGTGCTGGGCCTGCCAAACGGCCGCCAGAAAAGCTTTGAATCCTTTCTTTTTACGGGGCGGAAGGATATTTACAACGGCGGCGAGCTGATCGATTTTTACTTCCGCTACGTGCGAAGCGGCGACGCCGCCCTGCTGAAGCCCCTGCTGCTGCACAACGAGGAGGACGTACTGGGCACGGTAAGCCTTTTGGCCCTGCTGCCCTACGCACGGCTGCAGGCCGGCAAGGCGCCGTTTACCGGCGTCCGCGTGCTGGCGGACGACGCGGACGGCGTGACCCTGCGGCTGGATACGCAAGATCGCTATCCCGTCCCGGTCACCGTAAACGACGGCGGCATTCTGGTCAAAGCCCTGGAAAACCGCGTGCTGTTAAAGCTCCCGGCACGGGAACAAACGCTTAAATACTTCTATCCCAATCAAAAGGACTATTTCTACCTGATCTCCGAGGACCAGGCCATCCACCGGAGCGTGGCCACCTTTGTCGATCCGGCGAATCTAAAAAAGGCCACAAAAGAAAACTGCTACATCAAAAAGACCGCCCGCTTCTATCCGCTGATGCAGACGGAAGGGACGGAGATCTTCCGGGAGAGCGCCGCCGGTGCGCCTTACGGCGTGTGGACCGCGGCCGCGGCAGACGATCCGGCGTACTGGAGCCGCTATATCGGGAGGTTTTTGCAGCGGATCAAATGACGGAGCGGCCGTTTGGCCAACCCGCGTTACGGCCGCTGCTCACACCCCTCCCGTCACCGCCGCCAGGATCTCCAGCGACTTAAAGGGACGGTCCACGTAGTAGTCCATCAGCGCGGCGACCGCCTCCGCGAACGGGCGGATCTTCTCCTCTTTCAAGGTGAATGAAAAGAGTTTTTCGATGCGGCTCTCCAGCACGAAATGCCAGGTGTAGACCGTGGTCTCGTCCGCTTTTGCGAGCGGTTCTTCGCTGTATTCGCCGTTTACCTGCATCAGTTTCAGCTCATAGACCGCGCGCAGCAGCGGCCCGGGGATGGAGCCGCGCTCCAGGGCCACAAAGGCCGCGTACAAAAGCTTTAGCATATCGCCGGCCTCCACGCCATCATGGGCGTAGTAGGCCGCAAATTCCGCAAAGTAGGCCGCGTAGCAGCTTGCCTCCAGGTCCATGGACAGCCTGTCGAAATAGTTGCTGATCTCCATGCCGGCCACCGTGTAGGAATTCCGCCCCTCGTACAGCGTGACGCGGCCGAACGCAAAGGCCCGGGTCGCGGCGATAAACGGGCTGTTGGGCTTTCTGGCGCCGCGGGCAAAGGCGGTGATCTTGCCCCGCTCCTTTGTCAGCAGCGTGATCCTGCGGTCGGTCTCCCCGGCAGGCGCCGCAAAGAGCACCATTCCCGTGAGTGTTACGGCGTCACCTGTCATCGTCCTTATAACCATAGTTGCGCAGCAGCAGGTCGCTGTTGCGCCACTCCTTGCGCACCTTTACCCAGAGTTTCAAGTTGACCTGCGTCTCCATCATGTCCTCGATCTCGCGGCGCGCACCCGTGCCGATGGCCTTTAACATGGTGCCGTTTTTCCCGATGATGATCCCCTTGTGGGACTCCCGTTCGCACACGATGGTCGCGTCGATATCGAACAGGCCGTTGTCCCGTTCCGTCATGCGGTCGATCACCACGGCCACGCCGTGCGGGATCTCCGCGGAGAGCCTGCGCAGCGCCTGCTCGCGGATCAGTTCCGCCGCGATCTGGCGCATGGGCTGGTCCGTCACGGTGTCCTCGTCAAAGAGCAGGGGGCCGGGCTCCAGGTAGCGGAACACGGTCGCAAGCAGGTCGTCCAGGTTGTCTCCGTTCAGCGCGGAGACCGGTACGATCTCCGCAAAGTCCATCTCGTCGCTGTAGCGCGCGATGACCGGCAGCAGGTCCTCTTTTTTGACCGTGTCGCTCTTGTTGATCACCAGGATGACCGGGCATTTGACGGTCTTCAGCTTGTTTAAGATGTTCTGCTCAAACTCGCCCACAAAGGTGGACGGCTCGATGAGGTAGAGCACCAGGTCCACGTCCTTGACCGCGCTCTCGGCGTTCTTCACCATAAAGGTGCCCAGCTTGGTGCGGGCCTTGTGGATGCCGGGCGTGTCGACAAAGACGATCTGCCCGCGCTCGTCCGTGTATACGGTGCGGATGCGGTTGCGCGTCGTCTGCGGTTTGTCGGAGGTGATGGCCACCTTCTGCCCGATCAGCTTGTTCATCAGCGTGGACTTCCCCACGTTGGGGCGTCCGATGATGGCGGCAACGCCGGACTTTCTCTCCTGTTCCATGTTTTACTCCATCTTTTCCACGGCCGCAAACAGTCCGCCGTGTTCTTTCAACGCCGCTTCGCTGCCAAAGGTGCAGATGTGGTCCTGCGCGATCAGCGCGTCCAGCAGGTCCCCGTAGCCGCGGATCGTCTCCGGCGTGGCGGCGAGGATCTCGTCGCGTTCTTTTCTTAACATCTCGTTGGTCATGCCGGTGAGCGCCGCGCCAAAGGAGGCCGTGCCCCACATGGACGGCGTAAGCGGCCTGTCAAAGCTTCCGATCACGCCGATGATGTAATCCGTCATCTCCCGGTCGGTGGGATCAAAGTGCCGCAGATAGTCCGCGATGCGCGCGTAGGTCTCGTACGTCTCCTTAACGTGCGGGTCGCGGTAGGAAACCAGGTAGGCCCTGCCGCCGCGCCGGAAATTGCACATGCAGCCGTAGGCGCCGCCCTTTACACGCAGTTCGTTCCACAGATAGTCGCGGGACAGGATGGCGCGCAGCACCTGCATCCCGCCGGTATAGGCAAAGCCAGCCTGTTCAAAATTTCCGGCAAGGCCGGCGTAATTGACCTGTCCCGGCATGACGATGCCCTCGTTTCCGCTGTCAAAGGCCGGCATGCGCACCGCTTCCGGCTCCAGATGTACCGCGGCGCCGATCCGGTCTTTCAGGCACGCCTGTGCCGCCGCAAAGTCCTCCGCGTCGCCGGTGACGCTGACCGTCAGCCGGTCGTCCGTAAAGATCGTTTCGGCGAGCGCCGCGAGCCGTTTTGCCAGCGCGCTTAAAGCCTCCTCTTCATAGGACTGGGCATTCAGCCTGCGTAAAAAGTCCAGGCCGTCCGTCTGTTCACTGTACCTGGCGGAGGGCGAGAAATAGGACAGCGCCCTGCTCACAGCCGCGGTATGCGCGCTGCCGATGATACTCTGCTCATAGCGGGAGCGCAGCTGCCGCAGCAGGTCCGCCAGGCGTCTGACGTCGGTAAACTGCGTATGGTCGCGCATCTCCACCGCCAGATCAAGCGCCGCGCCGATCTTGTCCCGCACCGCGCGGATCCCGATGTCCACGCGCGGCACAAAGGCTTCCACGTCCTTGAGCGGACTGATCACGCTCAGGCCCGCGCTGATGCCGCCGGAGACGAGCATCACCTCGTTGGTCAGGTCGCGGTAGCTGTGCAGGTCCGTATCCATGCTGCCGATCAGATTGCGCAGCAGCGACAACTCGTACAGCCGGTCCGCCGGGACCGTGCTCACGTCATAGGACAGCGACAGGTACACGATGTGTCCGGTAAAGACCTCGTGGTGCAGCACCGGCACGTTATTCACCGTATGGGTGACGGCGCTCAGTTCCCGGATCCCGCCGGTCAGGTCTTCCCGCTCCAGCTTGGGGATGGACGCCAGCGCCTCTTTCGTGTCGTCCGTCTCCTGCCAGGCCAGCAGTTCCTGCCCCTGCCGCACCAGCTCGCTAATCTCCTGCGCGGAGAGCGACGCCTTCTTTTCCGCCAGTTTTTTCTTTAAAGACGCCTCCTGCTTTGCCTGCAGGCCGGCCTGCGCGTGCAGTTCCACCTCGGCGGCGTGCGGATTGTCCAGGATATTCTTTTGGATCAGGCCTTCAAAGTAACCCTTGTCCACCTGCTCCTTTAAAAAGGCGTATTCTTTTTCGTAGAGCAGTCCGGAGAAGGGATCGTTCTCGTCATAGAGCCAGTTGTCCATGGCCTGCAGGCCGTAGACCAGGCCCTTGGGGATCCCGCCGAAATCGGCCTCGCGGCTGGCAAATTCCAGCGAATTGATCGCGGCGCGCAGGGCCTTTTCCCCGATGCCCTCCTCTACCGTCTTCGTCAGCGTCTCTTCAATGACCTGCGCAAAGCGCGCCGCGTCCTGCCGCGCGATGTTGCGGGAGGCCACGTAGAAATAGGGCTGGAGCAGTTCCCCGCGAAAACCGCCGGAGACGTCCTCGCCCAGGCCGGCGTCGGTGAGCGCCTGCTTTAAGGGCGCGCCCTCCGCACCGATCAGCGTGCGCTCCAAAACCTGCCAGGCGATGCTCTCCTCGCCGCTCATGTCCGCGTCCAGGCTCCAGGCTCTGCAGATCAGGTCCTTGCCGGCCTCGTCCTCGCCTTCGGGCAGCGCGTAGTCGATCACCGCGCGGCGCGGCGCCGCAAACGGGGCCTGTCTTGCGATCCCGGAATCCGGCTCCGTCTTTTCGTAACGGGACAGGTACTCCCGGTCCATGTAGTCCAGGCGCTCGGCCATGTCGGCGTTGCCGTACAGGAAGATGTAACTGTTGGAGGGATGATAGTACTTCCGGTGAAAATCCAGAAACTCCTCGTAACTTAAGTCCGGGATGCAGTCCGGATCGCCGCCGGACTCATGCACGTAGGGCGTGTCCGGATACAGCGTGCTCTGCACGTAGCGGAACAGCACCTCCTCCGGGTCGGAAAAGGCGCCCTTCATCTCGTTGTAGACCACGCCGTTGACGGTCAGCTCCGCGTCCGCGTCCTCCAGTTCATAGTGCCAGCCCTCCTGCAGAAAGATGTTCTTCTCGCTGTAGATGCGCGGGGCGAACACGGCGTCCAGATAGACGTTCATCAGATTTTTAAAATCCTTGTCGTTGCAGCTCGCCACCGGATAGACGGTCTTGTCCGCGTAGGTCATGGCGTTTAAAAAGGTCTGCAGGCTGCTCTTTGCAAGCTCCATAAAGGGGTCCTTTACCGGGTAGCGCTCCGAGCCGCAGAGCACGGAGTGCTCCAGAATATGCGGCTTGCCGGTACTGTTGTCCACCGGCGTGCGGAAGCCTATCGCAAAGGCTTTGTTTTCGTCCCCGTTCTCGATCAGGAATACGCGGGCGCCCGTCTTTTTATGCCGCAGCAGCAGGGTGTCGGCGTCGATCTCCGCGATATGCATCGCCTTTACCGCTTCATATGCTTCCGGGATCCTGTTCATACTGTCTTACTCCTCTTCCTGTGTGTGCGCCGTGCGCATGATATCGTAATCGAACAGTTCCGTGCCCAGATCCACGTAGCACTTGCTGCTTGCGTGCGGCACGTCGGCGACCGGCTCTTTTGCCTCGTTGTACAGGGCCTTCACCTGCGCCGTGAGCGTGCTGCCGTCCGGACGGATCACCTCAACGGTATCGCCCACGCAGAACTTGTTCTTCTGGATAAACCCGTACCAGCCGTCCTCGGGATGGATGGTGCCCAGATATTCGTACTCCCCCATGCCGGCGGAGGTGTCGTACACCTGCGCGCTCTCGTCCGGCCTGCCAAAGTAAAAGCCCGTGGTAAAGCCGCGGTTGGAGCACTTTTTTACCTCCTCCAGATAGGAGGCGCGGTTGTCCTTGTAGATCTCCGGCGCCTCGTACCACTCATCGATCGCCCTGCGGTAGGCGCGGGCCACGGTCGCGGCGTACAGCGCGTTTTTCATGCGCCCCTCCACCTTTAAGCTGTCCGCGCCCGCGGTGATCAGCTCGTCCAGGTGCTCGATCATGCACAGGTCTTTGGAGTGGTACAGATAGGTCCCACGCTCGTCTTCAAACACGGGCATATACTGGCCGGGGCGCTTTTCCTCCACCAGCTGATACGACCAGCGGCAGGGGTGCGTGCACTCCCCGCGGTTGGCATCGCGCCCGGTCAGGTAATTGCTGATCAGGCAGCGCCCGGAATAGGAAATGCACATCGCGCCGTGCACGAAGCATTCGATCTCCATGTCCTCCGGGATCTGCTGACGGATCTCCATCAGTTCCATCACCGAAAGCTCCCTGGCCGCGACCACGCGCTTGACGCCCTGATCGTGCCAGAACAGGAAGGTGGCGTAATTGGTGCTGTTGGCCTGCGTGCTGATGTGGACCGGGATGTCCGGGCAGATGCTCTTTGCGATGGTAAACACGCCGGGATCCGAGATGATCAGCCCGTCCGGTTTTGCGTCCTTCATCTGCAGAAACAGCCGCAGGGCCTTGCGCAGGTCTTCGTTGTGCGCAAAGATGTTGGCCGCCACGTACACCTTTACGCCGTGGTCGTGCGCATAGGCGATGCCGTCGCGGATCTCAAAGATATTGAAGTTCTTCGCCTTGGCGCGCAGGCTCATGGTCTCGTCGCCCAGATAGACCGCGTCCGCCCCGTAGGCGATCACGGTCCGCAAAAGTTCGGGGCTGCCCGCCGGCATCAGAAGTTCCGGTTTTTTACGGTTCATGGGATCTCTCCTTTATTTGTGTCGGCCCGCTTCGGGCCGTGTTTCTTTCAATGATCATCTGACGGCGCCGTCTCCTTCTTGAGCGAGAGCGATACGCCGTCCCCCACCGGAACGATGGCCGTGACCAGTTCCGGATCGTGCTTTACGGCATACAGAAAGTCCCGCATGCGCCTGTGCGTGGTGCGGTCCCTGCGCTCCACCAGAAAGCGGGAATCAAGCACCGTGCCGTCCTGCAGCACGTTGTCCGCAAACAGCACGCCGCCCGGTGCGAGCAGGCGTTTCAACGCCGGAAGATAGCCCGCGTACTGGCCCTTCGCCCCGTCCAAAAAGATCAGGCCGTAAGGCCCGGAAAGCGCGGGGAGCAGCCTGCCGGCGTCGCCCTCCAGAAGATCTATGGACGCCGAAACGCCCTCTTTTTTTGCACGTGCGAAGTTTTCCCGCGCAAGCGCCGCCCGTTCCGCGTCAAGCTCCACCGTGTCGATGTGCAGCCCGTCGCCGCCGTGCAGGGCCATAAGCAGGGCGGAATAGCCGATCGCGGTCCCGATCTCCAGCACGTTTTTGGCCTTTGCCGTCTGCAGGATAAAAAGAAGCAGTGCGGCAGTCTCCCGCCTTACAAGGGGGATCTTTCGTTCCCTGCCGTACTGCTCGATCTCTTCCAGCCAGACCGGATCGTCCGTCTCCAGCGCCTCCAGAAAGGTGCTGAGTCTTTCCTGATCAATCATCCTCTGTCTCGTGCGCGTCCTCTTCGGCGGTCGTATTCTCCCGGGTATCCTCGGCCGTCTCCGTGTTCTCCGGCGAAGTCTCCTGCGGGGACGTCTCCGTCTCCGGCGCCGCCGTGGTGGTCTCGGCCGGCCACAGATGCTCCGGCTCGGTGGACTCGGATTCCGGCACGCCCACCATCTCCTGGATCATTTCCTGCGGGGACATGGTGGTGTTCAGGGTATAGGTGCCCGGCAGGATCACGTATTTCTCGCTGGTAAAGAGACTGACCTGGATCTTGAAGATGCTCGCGTCGTCGATCAGTTTCTTTTTCACCAGCAGGTCCGCGATGTCCGCCGTGGACATATCCTCCGTCACGGACACGAGCACGTCCATGCCCTCGCCCTCTTCGGTGGATTTTACCGTAAAGATGGAATATCCGAAGTCGTAAGCCCGGATCACCGCATAGATAAAGACGATCGCCAGGATCGCGATCACGATCACGCGGAGACTGATCGAGCCGATCACCTTCGTGACAAACAGCAGGACCCGGTTGGGGTCTTTCTCCTTATTCGGCTTGTTCTGTCCGTTGTCCGCCATCGTTTAAAACTCGAAGTCCACGTCTTCTACCAGTTCGGAAAAGATGTTCAGCAGATAGTCCAGCTCCCGCTCGTCGTCGACCATCTCGTAGACCGCGTCCGCGCTGTCCGCGGGGGCCACGTCCTTTAAAATATAGCACTCTCCGTCGCCGGTCTCCACGTCCGAGGCCAGCAGATAGTCCACGCCGCCCAGACGCGTGCTCTCCAGCGCGTAGAGTTCCAATTTTTCGCCGTCATCCGACGTCAGTGTGATCCTGTCCATCTTCTCTCCTGTTGCTGTCCATGTATTCCTGCAGAATGGTCATCGCCGCGATCTGGTCTATCACTTTCTTGCGGTCTTTTTTGGGAACGCCCATGAATTCCAGATCCTGATCCGCCGCCCAGGTCGTGAGCCGTTCGTCCCATAAAACAACAGGGAGCCCGATGCGGCGCTCCAGCATATCCCGGAACGCCAATGTCTTCTGACACCGTTCTCCCAATGTGTTGTCCATGTTTTTGGGAAAACCGAGCACGATGGTCTCCACCTCGTACTCGGCCGCGATTTCCTGTATTTTTGCAAGTGTTCTGCGGAGCTTGTTCTCCTGTTCACGCCGGATGGTCATAAGCGGCTGCGCCGTGATGCCCAGCGCGTCCGAGACAGCCACGCCCACCGTGACGGAACCGTAATCCAGACCCAGGACGCGCATGCCGTTACCTGGCGTTCTTCTTGGTCTCGATATAGGTATTTACAAGCTCCTCAAGGATCTCGTCACGCTCCACCTTGGAGATCAGGGTCCTGGCTCCACCGTAGCTGGTGATGTAAGTGGGGTCCCCGGACATGATATAGCCCACGATCTGGTTGACGGGGTTGTAACCCTTCTCCACCAGCGCCTGATAGACCTTTTCCAGAACATCAGCAGCAGGTATCCCGCCTTCTGTCAGAATGGGGATAAATTGTGTGTCTCGAATGTCAGCCATTTTCCTTTCTCCGATTCATAATAGCGTTATAAGGATTATAATATATAAACAGAATACCTGCAATCGCTAACAATCGTAATATTTTGCTTTAATTCTTAACATTTTCTGACACGGGGCGTTCCACCGCAGCCAGGATCGGAAGGATGTCCTCCTCTATGAATTCCTTCGTCTGCTCCGGCGCGCGGCCCACGTACAGGCTGGGATCCATCAGTCCTTCCAGCTCGTCCGCGGTGATGCCGAAAGCCGGCTCTGCTGCGATCAGCTCCAGCAGGTTGTTCTTTTCGCCCTTGTCCTTGACGTTGGCGCCCGCGATCATGGAGAGCTCGCGGATCTTCTCGTGCAGCTCCTGACGGTCGCCGCCGCGCTTGACGGCCTCCATCATGATGTTCTCCGTCGCCATAAAGGGCAGCTCCTCCATCAGGTGCTTTTCGATCACCTTCTTGTGCACGATCAGGCCGTCCGCCACGTTGCGCCAGATCAGCAGGATCGCGTCGGTGGCCAAAAAGCCCTCCGGCACGGACAGCCGCTTGTTCGCGGAGTCATCGAGGGTGCGCTCAAACCACTGCGTGGACGCCACGAGCATCGGGTTCATCACGTTGCTCATCACGAAATCCGCCAGGGAGGCGATGCGCTCCGACCGCATGGGGTTGCGCTTGTAGGCCATGGCGGAGGAACCGATCTGCTTGGAGCCGAAGGGCTCTTCGATCTCCTTCATGTGCTGCAGCAGGCGGATGTCGTTGGTAAACTTGTGCGCGCTCTGCGCGATGCCCGCCAGCACGGACAGCACCCGGGTGTCCACCTTGCGGGAGTAGGTCTGACCGGTCACGGGATAGATCTTGTCAAAGCCCATCTTTTTGGAGACGGCCTTATCCAGCGCCTTCACCTTCTCATGGTCGCCCTCAAACAGGTCCAGGAAGCTCGCCTGCGTGCCGGTGGTGCCCTTCACGCCGCGGAACCCCAGGCTGTCGGCAACGTAGCACAGGTCTTCGTAGTCCAGCTTCAACTCCATCAGCCAGAGCGCAGCGCGCTTGCCCACCGTGGTAGGCTGGGCCGGCTGATAGTGGGTAAAGCCGAGCGTGGGCAGGCTGCGGTACTCCATCGCGAAGTCCGCCAGCACGCGCATCACTTCCACCAGGCGCTTTTTGATCAGTTCCAGGCCCTCGCGCATGAGGATCAGGTCGGTGTTGTCGCCCACGTAGCAGCTGGTGGCACCCAGATGGATGATGCCCTTCGCCTTGGGGCACTGCAGGCCGTAGGCGTAGACGTGGGACATCACGTCGTGGCGCACTTCGCGCTCGCGCGCTTCCGCCTCCTCATAGTTGATATCGTTCACGTGCGCCTTCAGCTCGTCCACCTGCTCTTTCGTGATGGGCAGGCCCAGCTCCATCTCGGCCTCGGCCAGGGCGATCCACAGCCGGCGCCAGGTGGTGAATTTCTTATCCTGCGAAAAGAGCTTCAGCATCTCTTCGCTGGCATAACGCTTTGATAAAGGGCTTACATACTGATCTGTCATAGGATCCTCCTGTGGATTGTATTTGCGTACCGGCCTGCGCCGTTTTATTTCCAGCCGTCCGTCAGCGGATCGCCGCCGTCGTCAAAGGACTCTGCTTCCTCTTCCTTCGGGTTCGCGTCGCCGCGTTCTATGGCGCTCTGCGACACCCGGATGATGTATTCGATCTCGTCCGCGGTAAGCCCGGTCTCGTGTACCAGCTCCTCCAGCGTCGCGGCCCGCCCCTCGCGTTCCTCAAACTCGCGGGTGGTCTCAAACAGCTGGTTGGCCTCCCGCGTAAACCGGATGGCCGCCGCGTCCGCGACCTCCTCTTCCTTTAAATGCGCCTCGATCGCCGCGCGGATCTGCCGCTCCAGCTCCCGCTTGAACCGCTCGCCCGATACCACGGAGGCGTCCGCCGCCGCGGCGTCGATGGCGGACAGCAGGGCCACGTTGCCCTCCTGCACCAGGTCGCTTACGGAGGACCCGAAGCTCTCGTAGTCCGTGACGCACTCCAGCACAAAGTGGAGATTGCCCTCCGCAAGGCGGTCGCGCGCGGTCACCACGCCGCTCTTTAACTGCTCCAGCAGGGTCTCCTCCTCCGCTGCCGAGAGCGGCTCGATCCCCTCCAGCTCCGCCAGATAGATCGAAAGCAAGTCCATGTCCTGCATGATGCTCTCCTTTTACAACAAGAATTCCGCCAGGATCCGGTTGCTCACGTCGATGCCCTTGTCCGTCAGCCGCACGCGGTCCTCGTCCGCTTCCAGATGCCCGGTCTGCACAAAACGGTCCACCACCTTGCCGTACACCGTATCAAAGCGCACGCCGAACAGCTCCGCAAAGTCCTCTTTTAGGATGCCGTCCGTCATACGCAGCCCAAGGAACATGAATTCCTCCATGCTCCGCTTGATCAGCCGCACCGGCTGCATGCGGAAGCCCGCGTAGGCGTTGGGCGCGTGTTCTATGTACTCCTCCATGTCCCGCGGGTTGGAAAAGCGCTTGCCGCCCAGATAGGACGCGGCGCCCAGGCCAAAACCCACGTACTCCTGCATGGTCCAGTATTTGATGTTGTGCCGGCTCTCCTTGCCGCGCCTGGCGTGGTTGGAAAACTCGTAGCGCCGGTACCCCATATCGCTCAGATAATCGTTGGTATAGCGGTACATCGCCCGGTCCTCCGCCTCGGTCGGCAGCAGTTTTTTGCCGGCTTCCGTGGTGTAGCGGTAATAAAACGGCGTATCTTCTTCAATGATAAGGCTGTAGGCCGAAATATGCGCGGGCTGCAGGGCCACCACGGTCTCCAGCGTCTGGCGCCAGCTGTCCATGGTCTGTCCCGGGATGCCGCTCATCAGATCGACGTTCACGTTGGCGAAGCCGCACTTCCTGGCCAGCCGGTAGCTCTCTTCAAAGGCCGCGTAGTCGTGGATGCGTCCCAGCGTGCGCAGTTCCCTGTCGTTGGCGGACTGCAGCCCCAGGGACAGCCGGTTAAAGCCCAACTTTGCGTAGCTTTTGAGCTTTTTTTCGTCCAGCGTGCCGGGATTGCACTCGATGGTCGCCTCCACCTCGTCGTCAAAGGCGAACACGTCGTGCAGCCGGTCCACGATCTTGCCGATCAGCGTGGGCGAGATGATGGACGGCGTGCCGCCGCCGAAAAAGACCGTGTCCACCGCGAACTGGTCACCCACCGGTTCGTAGCTGCGGATCTCCTTCAACAGCGCGCGCACGTAGCGCGACTGCTCGTCCGCGCCGGCCGGCGCCGACAGAAAATCACAGTAGCCGCACTTTTCCACACAGAACGGGATATGCACGTATATGCCAAGCGGTCGTTTCAGCATAGGTTCCTGGTTATTCCTCTTCCAGCTTCAAAACGCTCATAAACGCCTTCTGCGGCACCTCCACATTGCCGATCTGGCGCATGCGCTTCTTGCCTTCCTTCTGCTTCTCCAGCAGTTTGCGCTTTCTGGTGATGTCGCCGCCGTAGCACTTGGCCAGCACGTCCTTGCGCACGGCCTTGACGGTCTCGCGGGCGATGATCTTGCTGCCGATGGCGGCCTGGATCGGGATCTCAAACAGGTGGCGCGGGATCTCGTCCTTCAGCTTTTCGCACATCTTCCGGCCGCGCTCGTAGGCGGTATCCGCATGCACGATAAACGAGAGCGCATCCACCTCCTCGCGGTTGATCAGGATGTCCAGCTTTACCATGTCGGAGCGCTCGTAGCCCTTCAGTTCATAATTAAACGACGCGTACCCGCGGGAGCGGGACTTCAAGGCGTCGAAAAAGTCGTAGATGATCTCATTGAGCGGCAGTTCGTACTTGATCAGCGCGCGCGTCTCCTCTATATAGTCCATGCCAAGGTACTTGCCGCGCCGCTGCGTGCACAGGTCCATGATGGCGCCGATGTATTCCGTCGTCACCATGATCTCGCCGTTGACCACCGGCTCCTCGATATACTCGATCAGCGTCGG
>CACZPX010000056.1 GCA_902783095.1 uncultured Lachnospiraceae bacterium | reverse complement strand
TTCTTGGAATAATCAGTTTTAGGATACTGTTGTCATTTTGTTGTCACACACTAAGCAAATTTGCTTGTAGCCCGCATAAATACTGGGTTTCTGAGAGCCGCTGTATTATTCCCACTCGATCGTCGCCGGCGGCTTGCTGGTCACGTCGTAGACCACGCGGTTGACGTGGCGCACCTCGTTGACCACACGGGCGGAAATGCGGCCCAGCACCTCCCAGGGGATCTGGGCAAAGTCCGCGGTCATCCCGTCGATGGACGTGACCGCGCGGATCACCACCGTATAGTCGTAGGTGCGCGCATCGCCCATCACGCCCACGCTGCGGATGTCCGGCAGACAGGTGAAGTACTGCCAGATCTCCCGCGCAAGGCCGGCTTTTGCGATCTCCTCCCGCAGGATCGCGTCGCTCTCCCGCACGATCTCCAGCTTTTCCGCGGTGATCTCACCCAGAACGCGCACGCCCAGGCCGGGTCCCGGGAACGGCTGACGCCAGACCATCTCTTCCGGCAGGCCAAGTTCCTCGCCAAGTGCCCGTACTTCATCCTTGAACAGGCGGTTTAAGGGTTCCAGCAGCTGAAAGTCCAGGTCTTTTGGCAGACCGCCCACGTTGTGATGGGACTTGATGGTCTGCGCGGTCTTTGTGCCGCTCTCGATCACGTCGGTGTACAGCGTCCCCTGCGCCAGCCACCTGATATCGGTCCCCTGTAAAAGTTTCTGCACCTCGTCACGGAAGGTGTAGACGAATTCCGCGCCGATCACCTTGCGCTTTTCTTCCGGGTCGGACACGCCGGAAAGTTTTGACAGGAACCGTTCGGACGCGTCCACGCAGACCAGGTTTAGGTCCATGTTTTTGGAAAAGGTCTCCATCACGGACGCCGCCTCGCCCTTGCGCAGCAGGCCGTGGTCGATGAACATGCAGTAGAGGTTTTTGCCGATGGCGCGGTTTAAAAGCGCCGCCACCACGGAAGAATCCACGCCGCCGGACAGGCCCAGGAGCACCTTGTCCTCTCCCACCTTTTCGCGGATCGCCGCGATTTGTGTTTCCACAAAGTCTTTCATGGACCAGTTGGCCTGTGCGCCGCAGATCTTAAAGACAAAGTTTTTCAGCATGGCCAGCCCGTATTCCGAGTGACGCACTTCCGGATGGAACTGCACGGTATAGAGCTTCCGGTCCGCGTCTTCTGCCGCCGCATAGGGGCAGGTCTCATTTTCCGCGGTAGCGGAAAAACCGGGCGCGAGCGTCCCTACCCGGTCGCCGTGGCTCATCCAAACGGTCTGCGTCTGGGGCAGGCCGTCAAACAGGAGCGACCGGCCGCAGCGGATCTTCGCCCGGCCGTATTCTTTCTTGTCGCTCGGGACCACGCTGCCGCTTAGCATCTGGTGGGTCATCTGCATGCCGTAGCAGATGCCCAGCACAGGAATGCCGCCTGTAAACACGGCCGGGTCGCATTTGGGCGCGCCGGGATCGTATACGCTGTTGGGCCCGCCGGAAAAGATGATGCCCTTTACGTCGCCCAGGGCGGCAATGTCCGAAAAGGCGGTATCGCCCGGCAAAAGCTCGCTGTAGACGCCAAAGGCCCGGATCCTGCGTGCGATCAGCTGGTTGTACTGACTGCCAAAGTCCAGAACGATGATCTTGTCTGCCATGATTGGTCTCCTATATTTTTACTGCTGTGTTGTATGTTATGTGTTTGACTCCCGTAAAACACGGAAGAGATCCTTCGACTCCGCCCGCTTCGCAGGCTGCGCTCAGGATGACAGCACATCTGGCGCGTCACCCCTCAAGAGCCGCTGCGATAAACCGTGCGAACAGCGGATGAGGCCGGTTGGGCCGGCTCAAGAACTCCGGATGAAACTGCACGCCCACAAAGAAACGGCACGCGGGGTTTTCCATGGCTTCCACCAGCTGCCCGTCCGGAGACTCGCCGGAAAAGACCATCCCCGCCTGTTCAAAGGCCGCGCGGTAACCGTTGTTGAACTCGTAGCGGTGGCGGTGCCGCTCCGAGATCTGCGGTCTCCCGTAAGCCGCCGCCAGCAGCGTCCCGGCCCTGACCATGCAGGGGTAGGCCCCCAGGCGCATGGTGCCGCCCTTGTCGATGTCTTCATTCTGCCCCGGCATAAAGTCGATCACCGGATGCGCGGTCTGCGGATCCATCTCCGTGGAATGAGCGTCCACATAGCCCAGCACGTGGCGGGCAAACTCGATGGTCGCGATCTGCATGCCCAGGCACAGGCCAAAGTAGGGCACGTTGTGTTCCCTGCAGTACCGCGCCGTCTCGATCATCCCCTCAATGCCACGGTCGCCAAAACCGCCCGGCACGATGACCCCGTCCACGCCCGCAAACAGGCCCTCCGCCGTGACCGGCATCACGTCCTCCGCTTCGATCCAGCGAAGCTCCACCTTGGCGTGATTGGCGTAGCCGCCGTGCTTTAACGCCTCTATCACGGACAGATAGGCGTCGTGCAGCCGCACGTATTTGCCCACCAGCGCCACGGTCACGGTCCTGTCGCAGCTGTGGATGCGCTCCACCAGCGCCTCCCAGCGGCTCAGATCCGGGTCCCGCGCCTCAAGGTGCAGTTCCCGGCAGACAATGGCCGAGATATTCTGTTCCTCCAGCATCAGCGGCGCCTCGTACAGGTCCGGCACCGTCAGGTTTTCGATCACGCAGTCGCGCTTGACGTTGCAGAACAGCGAGATCTTGGCCTTCACGTCCTCCGGCAGCCTGCCGTCGGTCCGCGCGATCACGATATTGGGACGGATACCCAGATTCTGCAGTTCCTTTACGGAGTGCTGCGTGGGCTTGGACTTGTACTCGTTGGAGCCGGAAATATACGGGACCAGCGTCACGTGGATAAAGCAGACGTCCTCCGGGTGCTCCAGCGAGACCTGGCGGATCGCCTCCAGAAACGGCTGCGACTCGATGTCGCCCACGGTGCCGCCGATCTCGGTGATGGACACGTCGGCGCCGGCCTCTTTGCCGACCGCGTAGATATAGCGTTTGATCTCATCCGTGATGTGCGGGGTGATCTGCACGGTGGAGCCCAGGTATTCGCCGCGCCGCTCTTTCTGCAGCACGTTCCAATATACCCGGCCTGTGGTCAGATTGGAATAGCGGTTCAACGGTTCGTTGATGAACCGTTCGTAGTGGCCGAGGTCCAGATCCGTCTCCGCGCCGTCCTCCGTCACATACACTTCGCCGTGCTGATAGGGCGACATGGTGCCGGGGTCCACGTTGATGTAGGGATCCAGTTTCTGCGAGATGACCTTATAGCCCCGCTCTTTTAACAGCCGCCCCACGGACGCCGCCGTGATGCCTTTGCCAAGCCCGGAGACCACGCCTCCCGTTACAAATAAGTACTTCATAAAACTCCTTCCGCCCGCTTACGCGGCGCGCGGCCGCATAAGAAAAGAGGGCAATAAACCAAACGGTGTTCGTGCCGTTTTTTTTATTGCCCTCCCGGACGCACGTATTATACGACTGCTTTTTCGGAAAAACAACTTTTCATCCTTTTGTTTTTCCTTAACGATGTTAAAGGACCGCGGTCTTTATTCCACCGTCACGGACTTGGCCAGGTTCTTGGGCTTGTCGATGTCGCAGCCGTTTTCTTTGGCCACGTAATAGGCCAGCAGCTGCAGCGGCAGGACCTCCAGGATGGCGGAGAACAGCGTCTCCGTCTTGGGCACGTAGATGGCCTCGTCCGCGTTTTTCACCACGTCGGTGTTGCCGCGGTAGGCCAGCGCGATCACCTCGGCGCCGCGGGCCTTGACCTCGATAATGTTGTTCATCATCTTTTCCGTCAGGGTATCGTTGCAGCAGGTGGCGATCACCTTCTGCCCCTCCTCGATCAGCGCGATGGTGCCGTGCTTTAGTTCGCCGGCGGCGTAGCTTTCCGAGTGGATATAGGAGATCTCCTTCATCTTTAAGGCGCCTTCCATGGCCACGGCGTAGTCCGTGTTGCGGCCGATAAAGAACAGGTGCTTTGCGGTATAGATCTTTTTGGCCAGGCGCGGCAGCTTGGTGTTGTTCATGTCAAAGGTCTGCTGCATCTTGCGCGGCAGGTTGGCGATATCCTTTACCAGCCTTGCGTACACCTTCTTGTCCACGCGGTCCAGTTTTTTGCCGATATACAGCGCCAGCATGTACAGGGCGGCCAGCTGCGTGGTAAAGCCCTTGGTGGTGGCCACGGCGATCTCCGGGCCGGCGTAGGTGTAGACGGTGTAATCGCTGAGTTTTGCGATGGTGCTGCCCACCACGTTGACGATCGCCACGCTCTTTGCGCCGCGGTTCATGCACTCCTTCATGGCGGCGATGGTATCCGCCGTCTCGCCCGACTGCGAGATGACCAGCACCAGCGTGCGGTCGTCGATGAGCGGGTCGCGGTAGCGCAGCTCACTCGCCAATTCCACCTCCACCGGGATGTGGCAGAGTTTTTCTATGGCGTAGCGGGAGCAAAAGCCGGCGTGATAGGCCGAACCGCAGGCGGTGATCACGATCTTGTCGATGCGCTCCAGCTCTTCCCTGCTGATGTCAAAATCGTCAAAGACGATCTCCCCGTCCCGCAGGCGCGGATCGGTGCAGTTCTTTACGGCGCCGGGCTGCTCGTAGATCTCCTTGAGCATAAAGTGCTCGTAGCCGCCCTTTTCGGAATCCTCCACGCTCCAGGTGATGTGGTTGATGGGCTTTACGATCTCGCGTCCCGCCACGTCAAACACCTTGATCGCGTCCTTGGTGAGCATGGCAAACTCGCCGTTGTCCATGTAGATGATGTTCTTGGTGTTGGCCACCAGGGCGGTCACGTCGGAGGCAAAGTAGTTTTCCCCCACGCCGATGCCCAGAATGAGCGGGCTGGACTCGCGCACGGCGTACATCACGCCG
>CACZPX010000055.1 GCA_902783095.1 uncultured Lachnospiraceae bacterium | reverse complement strand
GGCCTTGCGCAAAAAGTCCATGCGGCTGCCGCCCTTCGCCTTGTTTTCGCGGTAGGCGTGGACCATGGGGAGCATGGAGATCTCGCCTTCTCCCATATAAAAGATATCAAAAAACTCCGCAAGCGGCTCCGGATTGTAGGTACAGGGGCCGCCCGCCATCACGATGGGGTCGTCCTCGCCGCGGTCCGCCGCGTGCAGCGGGATGCCGGAAAGATCCAGCACCTGCAGGATGTTGGTATAGCACATCTCGTACTGCAGGGTGATCCCCAGAAAATCAAAGTCCCGGATCGGGTCCTGCGACTCCAGCGCAAACAGCGGGATGTTCCGTTCCCGCATGATCTTATCCAGGTCCGGCCAGGGCGAATAGACCCGTTCGCACCAGACGTCCGGGTCGGTGTTCAGCATATCGTACAGGATCGGCAGGCCCAGATGGGACATGCCCACCTCGTATACGTCCGGGAAGCACATCACAAAACGGGTCATGCCGGGCTTTAAGTCCTTCACGACCGCGTTGATCTCGTTTCCCAGATACCTGGCGGGCTTTTCCACCCGCATCAGGACGTCGTGCGGCAGTGCCAGTTTTTTCATAGGTTCTCTCGTTCCTCCAGGTCTCTTGATAACTGCGGAAGAAAATGCACGGTAAGCTGGCTGTGCTCCACCGCGCGGGTCACGTCGATCTCCTCAAAGCGGAAGCTCTTTCTGCCGCCGGCTTTGGCGCGGTCCCAGAAGCGCAGCACATCCGCAAAGCGCATATAGTAGATCTCGTCCCGGTGCGCGTAGTAGACGATAAAAAAGGCGATGCCCTGCTGCCGTTCAAAGTCCCGCATAAAGTTGATCTGGTGTTCGTGGATGTTCTGCAGCGCAAAGGTGTCCACGTGGACTTCCTTGGCGTCGAAGCACACCGGTACGCCCTGCACCACGCCGATATAGTCCACCGTGCTCTTCTGGTCAAAGTAGGCCAGCGTGATATGGCGGCTCTCCGGCTCGATCTGGACGGGCGTGATGGGGGTGGGGATCTTCTGGATGAGCGCAAGCCCCTGCTCCCTGTATTTTTCCACGGTATGATTGATCAGGTCCTCCAGCACGGAGCCGCGAAGACCGTGCGCCTTCCAGTTAGCCATGTTCGCTCTCCAGGCCCAGCGCCTTTACGGCGCGGGCAAAGTCCTGCGGCAGCGGCGCCGTAAAGCGCCGGTTTGAAAGCCGCGCAAAGTCTCCGGACAGTTCCGGAAATACCAGCGTTTCGGCGTGCAGCAGCTGGCGCCTGAGCGGAAAACTGCCGCGGACCGCCGCATTTATCTTTTCGTCGCCGTACTTCGGGTCTCCCAGCACGGGGTGGCCGATGCTCTGCATCACGGCGCGCAGCTGGTGGGACTTTCCCGTCAGCAGCTTTAAGCCGACCAGCGTAAAGCCGTTATAAAAACGTTTCGGAACGATCTCCGTGACGATGCGGTCCGCTCCTTCCCGCGGCGCTGCCGAGACCGTCACCGTATTGGTCGCCTCGTCTTTTGCCAGCCACCCGGACAGGCGCACCGCCTTCTCCACCCTTCCGCAGACGACGGACACGTAGTATTTGTCCACGGTCCGCTCCCGGAACAGGCCGTTTAAAAAGCGGGATCCGGCAAGGCTCTTGCCCGCCGTGACCAGTCCGCTCGTATTGCGGTCCAGACGGTTGCAGACCGAGGGCGTAAAGCCCGTGCCGCGCTCTCTGCCCGTCTCTGTTTCCCGCAGATAGTCCAAAATCAGGTCGTTTAGCGAATAGTCCTCCGCAGCCGCCTTCTGGGTGAGCAGGCCGTACGGCTTGTTTGCGATCAGCACGTCTGCGTCTTCGTAGACGACGTCCAGACGGATGCCTTCGGGCTTTGCGGCCGCGGGCGTCTCCTTCTTTTGCGTGCGGAACTTGTCCACCGTCTCATCGGAAAGGAAGAGGGTCACGGTGTCGTTTTCCGCCAGACGCTCGCTCCCCTCCGCCTTTTTGCCGTTTAAGGTGATATTCTTTTTTCGCAGCATCCTGTAGATAAAGGCGCTGCCCGCCTGCTCCATGTAACGGAGCAGGAACCGGTCCAGTCTCTGGCCGGCCTCTTCTTTTTGAACGATCAGTTTCTGCATGCGCCGCCTCGTCTGCCCGTGCCGCCTGAGACGCCGTCACATACAGGAGAGCAGGATCGTCTCGCGTTCCAGTTCCACGCGCCGTTTGGACGTCTCGTCATCCGGCGGTTCCAGCCCGTCGATCCGCGCAATGAATTCGGAAAAATCGTGATAGGATTTTAACCGGACCGTCAGGCCGCGGCTGCGCAGCTTGCCGTTAAAGTGCGTATCCATGTCCTGTGTCTTCCAGCGCGTGTCGGAGCCGTACATCACGATGCCGTTGCGGTAGACAACCGCAAACTCCGCATACATGCGCTTGCCGGCCTCC
>CACZPX010000054.1 GCA_902783095.1 uncultured Lachnospiraceae bacterium | reverse complement strand
TCCGTCAGATCCACCTTGGCCGCCTCGCCGAACGCCGGATTGGGCAGCGTCTGCGGATACACCGATTCCCCGTTCATGGTCCGGTCCATCACCTCCGTAAGCGGGATATCCGCGTACTCCTTGAACCAGAAGCTGTCGATCCCGGCCTTTTTGGCTTTGTCGATCCACTCGGACTCCGCCATGGAGGTGGTGAGGATCACACGCACGCGCGGACTGTTCTTCTTGATCATCCTTGCGCAGGTCAGACCGTCCAGCCCGTACTTCATCATCACGTCCATGATCACCAGGTCCACCGGGTGCTCCTGGCAGTAGGCCACCGCCTGTTCCGCCGTGGAGAGCGACCCGACCAGTTCGTACTCCTTCGCCATCTTCACATGGATCTCGAAAAAGCTTCTGGCCACATACTGGTCGTCCACCACCAGCACTCTCACTTTTTCGCTCACATGCAACCACCTCCCTGCCGGCTCTTTTGACGCCGGCATGATCTGTATAATAGTAACTTTATAATACAAAACCGCCCGCGATTTTAAAATGGGCCAATCGGGCCAAATTAAAAGACCGCTGCGCAGCGCAGCGGCCGATCCTGCCGTTTTATTCTTTGGGAAGTTTTATGGTCAGCACAAAACCGGGTGCCGACTCCGTGTGCATCGTTCCCCCGGCCCGCTCCGCCAGCGTGCGCAGGGACCGCAGGCCGCCCCCTTCCCGCACCTTGCCCTCCGGCGGTTTGCCGTTGTTGGCGACCCTGATCACGGCCGTGTTATCCTCATAGCGGAAGTCCACCCACAGGCAGTCGCCGCCCGCGTGTTTCACGGTGTTGGACGCGCACTCGTTTACCGCCGCGGCCAGGATCGAACGCGCGGGATCCTCCGCCGGGATCACGCCGGAAAACTCCACTTCCACGCCCAGGGCCTGCGCGGTCCTCTGCGCCTGCGCAAGCGGGTCCCGCGCGGCGTCGTCCTCCTCGTATTCTTTCAGCAGAAAGGTGTTGGTATTTTTTAACGCCTGCAGCAGGACCGCGCCGTCAAGCGCTTCCGGGTCGTTCAGATAATGCCGGCATTCCAGCAGGATGTTCCCCACCTCGCTGTGCACGGCCATGCGGGCGGTCAGAAGCTCCTGTGCGCTGATGATCTGTTCCGCCTGCCGGTTGTACAGCTCCAGGCGCCGTTTCATGTCCCTAAGCGTCCGGTTCTTCTCCTTCAGTTCCCGGGTGACCGCCGCCTGCGCGGTGACGTCCGACGCCGTCAGCCGAAAACAGGTCTCCCCGTCCACGACCGACAGATCGCAAACGAACTGCCAGACCGCCGATCCGTCCGGAAGATCGACCAGCATGGCGCCGTCTCCCGTGATCCCGGCCGCCTCAAAAAAGGCCGGCAGGTCCTTCAGTGTTTTTCCCGTCAGGGTACGGGCCAGGCCGCTCATGACCAGGTTGCAGAAGACCACGGTGCCGTCCGCTTTTGCGTAGGCGATCCCGACGGGGAGCAGGTCCATGGTCTCCTTGATGCTGCCGAACCCCAGATGACTGCTCCGCCAGCGCCGCAGCTTAAGATAGGCCAAAAACAGGCCGACCGCGTTGACCGCCTCGTACAGGATCAGGGTCCAGACGGGCAGGGCCCCAAACGCTTCGGCCGCGTCATAGGGCGGGCGGAAAGAACTGTCAATCCATTGGAGCCAGAAGACGTCCTGCAGCCGGATCAGGTAAAAGACCGTAAACAGACACATGAACCACACAAACAGGCCGGTCCGGATCCCGCGGCTGTGCCCGTCGCGGAGCGCCGCAAAGAACAGGGCGATCGCGATGATCAGAAGCAGCATGAAGACAGCCGTCAGGATCTCCCCCTGGGGCAGTGAGAACGCGTCATAGACCGTCACGGCAGTCCCACCTCCTCTCCGGCGGGGATGTCCATGTAGAGGACGCCCTCGTCCCTTTGCAGGCGGACCGGCAGGAACAGGCCGGCCGTATCGGGCACCCGCTCCGTCTCTGCCGAAAGGCGCAGACCGCTCCCGTTCCAGGAGATCATCAGGGACGAGGCCTGTCCCACCAGCTGCTCCGCCAGGGCTTCAAAGGCGTCGTACAGCGCCAGAACGGTATAGGAAGGCAGGGTGGCTTCCGCCGGTTCCCGCGCGGTGGCGGCCAGTCCCGCCAGCGTCAGATACCCCGCCGACTCCCGCAGCGCCAGAAACAGTTCCCGCAGCGGCAGCCTGTCGTTTTCCGCCGCCAGAAGATGCAGGTTGGCCTTCCGCTTTACGTAGACGTTCAGGACGCAGACCCACCGCAGGACAGACGAATAATCCGCCGCATCCGGATCCATGCCGTCCAGGATCCGGGCGATCTTTTTCTGACAGGGATAGAGTTCCTCCGCGATCTCATAATAGATCCGGTGCCTGGAGGCGAGGTAGGCCGCCTGCTCCTTCTGCTCCGTTTCGGCGCGGGTCAGGTCGTTCTCCTGTTCGATCATCTCATTGGCTTCCTGCAGCTGTTCCTGCGTGCGGTGCAGGGCGCTTTCATCCACCGTCCAGAACGCGTACCCCGCGCGGATCTTCGTCCCGTTTAACATCAGGTCCGGCGTCAGGGACACCGTGCCGTCTATGGCGGCCCGAAGCGAAGCCGGCTCCGCGCAAAGCGGGATCTCCGACCGGTAAGCGGGCTGAAACGCCCTGTCCGTAATGACGGAAGGCTGCTGCAGCTTTTTAAAAAAGCCCTCGTAATTTTCGTTGCAGGGGATCAGGCGGCTCCTGATGCAGATCTCAAACACACCCAGCAGGCCGAAGGTATTGGTCTCCGGCGTATTGAATAACCTGAGCAGGGGGTACCGGTACAGGACCAGAACGTTTAACAGCAGCAAGCCGGCCCACAGGATCAGATCTCCGGTCAGCAGCAGGACCACCTTTTTGGACAGCCGGCCAGCCTCCCGATACAGGAGGAACAGCCCGGCTGTCAGGACCGGAACGATCCAGCAGTACATCATATAAAAGCCGGCCCCGTAGCGGTACGTGCCGCTTTGGACCGTAAATACGGACAGCGGGATCTGCGGGACGTACACCAGGCTGTGCGCATCGTTGCTCATGGCAAGCAGCGACAGCAGCAGGCCTGGTATCAGAAACAGCAGTTCGTTGGCCCCGCCGTTTTGCGCATCGCCGCGCCGGATCCGGATGCAGGTCATCAGAAACAGCGGCGGGATCAGCGTCTGCGGGAGCCAGTAGGCGTATACCATGAGGCGCTTCGATTCCGCCGTCACGGCGAACATGTAGTTGAAGCAGCGGAGCAGCATGAAGAGCAGCATCAGCGCGCCGGCCCAGACGACGTACGTCCTTG
>CACZPX010000053.1 GCA_902783095.1 uncultured Lachnospiraceae bacterium | reverse complement strand
CGTCTGGCGGGCAGCAAGGCGGACACCTGGTTTTTGCGTCAGCATGAAAAGGTCCTGAACCTGCCGTTTAAGCAGGGGCTGGGCCGGCCGGACCGCGACAACGTGATCGACGGCTATATCAACCAGAACGAAGAGGACGTGTGCGCGGACGGCAACTGGCAGAAGTACTTTACCGAACAGCCGGCGCCGCTCACCGCAAAGGAAAAGCGCGCCTTCCTGGACACCGTGGACAACGTGGCCCTGGGTTCCGACGCCTTCTTCCCGTTCTCCGACAACATCGAGCGCGCGCATAAGAGCGGCGTGAAGTACATCGCCGAGCCGGGCGGCTCCATCCGCGACGACGCGGTGATCGACTGCTGCAACAAGTACGGCATCGCCATGGCCTTCACCGGGATGCGCCTGTTCCATCACTAAGGGGTACCTATGAATATTCTGGTCATCGGCGGCGGCGGAAGAGAGCACGCCATCATCAAAAAACTGAAAGAAAACCCGACGGTGGAGACTGTCTGGGCGCTGCCGGGCAACGGCGGCATCGCGCGGGACGCGGTGTGCGTGCCGGGCAAGGCGACGGACCTGGACGCCATCTGCGCGTTTGCGGCGGCCAATCCCGTGGACTACGCGGTGGTGGCCCCGGACGATCCGCTGGTTTTGGGCGCGGTGGACCGCTTAAACGCCATGGGGATCCCCTGCTTCGGCCCCAACGCGGCGGCGGCCGTGATAGAGGGCAGCAATGCCTTCTCCAAGGAACTGATGAAGAAATACGGCATCCCCACGGCCCGTTACGAGATCTTTTCGGACCGGCAGGCGGCGCTGGAGTATCTTAAGACGCAGCCCGTGCCCGTCGTGATCAAGGCGGACGGCCTGGCGCTCGGCAAGGGCGTGATCATCGCGCAGACGCCGGAAGAGGCCGAACAGGCCGTGGACGCCATCATGCTGGACAAGAAGTTCGGCAAGAGCGGCGATACCATCGTGATAGAGGAATTCCTGACCGGCCCCGAGGTCTCGGTGCTGTCCTTTACGGACGGCAAGACCGTGGTGCCGATGGTCTCCTCCATGGACCACAAGCGCGCGGGGGACGGCGATACCGGCCTGAACACCGGCGGCATGGGGACCGTTGCGCCCAACCCGTATTACACGGAGGAAGTGGCGGCGCGCTGCATGGAAGAGATCTTTCTGCCCACCGTCCGCGCCATGGCAGCGGAGGGACGCCCCTTTGCCGGCTGCCTGTATTTCGGCCTGATGATCACGCCGGACGGGCCCAAGGTGATCGAGTACAACTGCCGCTTTGGCGATCCGGAGGCGCAGGTGGTGCTGCCGCTCTTAAAGACGGACCTGCTGACTGTGATGCAGGCCGTGACGGAGGGCCGCCTTGCGGAGGTCCCTGTGGAGTTTTCGGACCGGCACGCGGCCTGCGTGATCATGGCTTCCGCGGGATATCCGGTCTCCTATGAGAAGGGGTATCCGCTCACCATTCCGGAGGACGTGGCGGACCACGTGTACGTGGCCGGCGCGGCCCTAAAAGACGGGCAGCTCGTCACGAACGGCGGACGCGTACTGGGCGTCACCGCGGTGGCGGACAGCCTGCAGGAGGCCGTGGATGCGGCCTATGACATGGCGGGCAGGATCCGGTTTGACAACAGTTACATCCGGCACGATATCGGCGCGCGGGCGTTAAAGGCTATAAAAGCGTAACGCACCGGGCACAGACTATAAGAAAAGAGGGAAGACCATTGGTATACAGAATCTATGTGGAAAAAAAGCCCGCGCTGGCCTTTGAGGCCAGGGGGCTGCAAAGCGAGATCAACGACCTGCTGGGCATCCGCTCGGTGACGGGCGTGCGCGTGATCAACCGCTACGACGTGGACAATATCGAACAGGACCTGTTTGAGCACGCGGTGTGGACCGTGTTTGCGGAGCCGCAGACGGATACGGCCGTGAAAGAGCTTTGCGCGGTGAACGGGACGGTGTTCGCGGTGGAGTTTCTGCCGGGTCAGTTTGACCAGCGTGCGGATTCCGCGGCGCAGTGCATCCAGATCATCTCCCAGGGAGAGAAGCCGCGCGTGCACTCCGCCAAAGTCTACGTGCTGGAAGGCACACCCTCCGCGCAGGAACTGGAGCAGATCAAAAAGCACCTGATCAACCCGGTGGAAGCGCGCGAGGCCTCGTTGGACCTGCCCGAGACGCTGGCGGAGCAGTTCGACACGCCGGACGCGGTGGAGACGCTGCATGGCTTTACCGCGCTGGATCACGCCGGTCTGCAGGCCTTTGTCAAACAGTACGGCCTGGCCATGGACGTGGACGACATCACGGTCTGCCGCGACTATTTCGCGTCCGAACACCGGGATCCCACCATCACCGAGATCCGCATGATCGACACCTACTGGTCGGATCACTGCCGCCACACCACCTTCTTGACGGTGATCGACGAGGCGGTCTTTGACGATCCGCTGCTGCAACAGGCCTGGGACGAATACCAGGCGGTCCGCAGGGACCTGGGCCGCGAGAAAAAGCCCGTCTGCATGATGGACCTTGCGACCATCGCGGTGAAGGCCTTAAAGAAGGCCGGCAAGCTGGACAAGCTGGACGAGTCCAAGGAGATCAACGCCTGCACGGTGAAGATCGAGATCGAGGCGGACGGCGTGAAGGAACCCTGGCTGCTGCTGTTCAAGAATGAGACGCATAACCATCCCACGGAGATCGAGCCCTTTGGCGGCGCGGCCACCTGTATCGGCGGCGCGATCCGCGATCCGCTGTCCGGCCGTGCCTACGTGTACGGCGCGATGCGCCTGACCGGCGCGGCGGACCCCACGGTACCCGTGGAGCAGACCATTCCCGGCAAGCTGCCGCAGCGCAAGATCGTCACCACGGCGGCGCAGGGCTATTCCTCCTACGGCAACCAGATCGGTCTGGCCACCGGCATGGTGGACGAGCTGTATCATCCCGGCTATGCGGCCAAGCGCATGGAGGTCGGTGCGGTGATCGCAGCCGCTCCTGCCGAAAACGTGCGCCGTGAGGAGCCGGATCCCGGCGACGTGGTGATCCTGTTGGGCGGCGCCACAGGCCGCGACGGCATCGGCGGCGCCACGGGCT